>DATKFK010000303.1:0-15563 GCA_035544375.1 Thermoanaerobaculia bacterium | reverse complement strand
GGGCTCGAGCGCCGGGGCCTCGCGGACGCACGCCCGGATCGCGTGCTCGGCGCCCGCCAGGTCCGGCGACAGGCCCTTGCGAAACTCCGGGCGCAGACGGCGGTGCAGGCGCCTTAGCCGCCGCATCGCCTGGTTGGCATGACGGTGCAGAACCTCCTGCAGCCCCGCGCCGGGTGCCGCGGCAGTGGCGGCCTCGCGCTCGCAACGGTCGTAGTCGGTGCGGGCCGCCGCGCAGAAATCGTGCGCGGCAAGGGTCTGCCGCGTGAACTTCTCGAAGTGCAACCCCATGATCGCCAGGCCAAATGCCATTGGCAGCTGCCGCGGACGCCGCAGCAACGTGCGCAGCAGGAACCCGAGATAGGCCGGCGCCTGACGCGAGAACAGCTGACGCCGCAGGGAACGCACCAGGGCCAGCAGCTCGCCGGACTGCACCTCGCGGCGCCTGCTGGCCACCCCCGGACCGAGGTTCGAGAGGAGCGTCCAGCAACGCGCGAAGTAGTTCCTAAGACCGGGCTCGTAGAGCGTCGCGAGCACTCGCCGGTAGCCTTCGATCAACACGCCGGGCTCGAGCTGCGGCCGGAAATTGAGCGCGACCTCGCCGTTGTTGCCGCTGCCCTCGCCGAGCAGGCGGCCCTCGGCTTCGAGCCGTGCGTAGAGGTCGGTCCCGCGCAAGGCGGTGAGCAATCCGACCATGGCCCTGGGGATGCCGGCCTCCTGGATGAAGGCGACCTGCGCCGCGAAGACCTCGGGACCATCGCCGTCCAAACCGAGGATGAAGCCGCCGGAAACCTCGATCCCCTTGCGCTGGATCGCCCGCACCGCGTGCAGGAGGAAGTCGCTGTCGCCGCGGCGGACGTTCTGCGACTTCTTCGTCAGCTTGAGCGCCTCCGGGTTGGGGCTCTCGATGCCCAGGAACACCATCCTGAACCCGGCCTGCGCCATGGCGTCCATCAGCGGCTCGTGCTGCGCCAGGTTGACGCTCGCCTCGGTGAACAGGTCGAAGGGGTAGGACCGCTGCTGCTGCCAGGCCGCGATCGCGGGCAACAGGCGCAACGCCTCGCGGCGGTTGCCGATGAAGTTGTCGTCGACGAGAAAGACCGACCCGCGCCAACCGACTTCGTAGAGGGCGTCGAGCTCGGCGAGCACCTGGTCGTTCGACTTGGTGCGTGGAACCCTGCCGAAGAGCTTGGTGATGTCACAGAATTCGCAGTCGAAGGGGCAGCCGCGCGAGAACTGGAGCGCCATCGACGAGTAGGCGTCGAGGTCGAGCAGATCGAGGCGCGGCGCCGGCGTCGCGGTGATCGGCGGCTTGCGCTCGGGCCGGTAGGTACGCTGCGCCGAGCCCGCCTCCCAGTCGGCGAGAAAGCGCCGCAAGCTCTCCTCGACCTCGTCGAGCACGAAGAAGTCGGCGCCGATCTCGTCGGCAAAGGAGGTCGGGTGGGGCCCGCCCACCGCGACCGGTTTGCCGCGGCTCTTGCAACGCGCGATCACCTCCTGCAACGAGCGCCGCTGGACGATCATGGTGGAGGTGAGGACCAGGTCGGCCCAATCCAGATCCTCATCGGAGAGCGCGGAGACGTTCATGTCGACGAGGCGCAGCCGGTAGTGCGCGGGGAACATCGCCGCCACGGTGAGCAGTCCCAGCGGCGGCATCGCCGACCGCTTTCCCAGCAGCTCGATCGCGTACTGGAATCCCCAGTAGGAGGGCGGGAACCGCGGATAGACGAGTAGCGCGTTACGGGTCGCCAGTTCGTGCATGACGTTACCGTCCTTTCCGGAGTGTCCCCACCTGCTGAACCTGCCATCACACCACCGCGGCGGCCGGCTCCGCTGGCTTGCCACCGGGGATGCTCGTCCGAACGCACCGCGCCCGGCGAGGATACATGCAAAGGACAGACCTCCCCGGAGCTCGGGGGGCGGGGAGAAGGACTTGCGTTTCCGAGCGATGAAGATACCATGAACCGATGCCGGCAGCCGGAGACTTGTTGCGCGAACACATGACCCGCGCAGCCGAGGGCGTGGATCGGCCGTGCCTGAACGGCAGTCCCGCCCGCCCACCCGCGCGCCCTCGGCTTCCTGCCGCGATGATCCGGCGGCCGCATCCGAGACGCCAACCGTGAGGATCGTCCACACCAGCGACTGGCACGCAGGCCGCCGCTGGAAGGGGCTCCAGCGCCTCGACGAGCTGGAGGCGGTGCTCGAACACCTGGCCGCTTTCGTCGAGAGGGAATCGATCGACCTCGTCCTCCACACCGGGGACGTGTTCGAGAGCCGCAACCCGCCGGCGGAGGCGGAGCAGCTGGTGAACCGCTTCCTGGTGCGCGTGGGCCAAGCCGGCGCGCACATGCTGGTCATCGCCGGCAACCACGACGATCCGGCGCGGCTGGATGCGCGTTCGTTGCTCACCGAGCTGGTCAACGTCCGCATCGTCGGCCGCCCGCGCAGCGCCGCGCGGGGAGGGAGCTGCATCGTCGAGACGCGTGGTGGCGAGAAGGCGGTGCTCGCGGCGCTGCCGTTCGCATCCCCGGGCTCCTGGGTGTCGGCGCTGGACCTCGCCGGCGACGAGGAGGCCGCGCGCCGAAAGTATGCGCGCATGTTCGAGCTCGCCGTGCGCGATCTGTGCGGCGCCTTTCGGCGGGACGCCGTCAATCTCTTGCTGGCGCACACTCACCTCGAGGGCGCCCTGTTCGGCGAGTCGGAGCGCCGCGTGCACATCGCGGAGGACTGGGCGGCCTCGCCGCAGGCACTGCCGTCGGCGGCGAGCTACGTCGCCCTCGGCCACCTGCACAAGCCGCAGAAGGTCGACGTGCGGGTGCCCGCCTACTACGCCGGCTCGCTGATCCAGCTGGACTTCGGCGAGGCCGGGGAGGAAAAGACCTTCAACGTCGTCACGGCGTCGCCCGGCAAGCCCGGCAGGGTCGAACAGGTGCCCTACGAAGGGGGGCTGCCGCTCGTCGACCTGCGCGCCTCGTTGGCGGAGCTGGAAGCGGCCGCGGACCGGTACCGCAAGGGTTGGCTGCGGGTGACGGTGCCGCTGACGGCGGCGGATCCCGATCTCAACCGCAAGGTCCGCGACCTGCTTCCCAACGCGCTCGTCGTGCGCGCCGAGCTCCCCGAGGTCGAGGAGCCGGCGGAGCGCCCCCTGGAAACCGGGCTGCCGCCGGTTGGCCACTACGCCGCCTATCACTTCCGCGCGCATGAGCAAGCGGCGGACCTGGCCGTCCTGGATACGTTTCAGGACCTCTATGACCAGGCATCCGGAGACGACCGGCTCTAGCGGAGCTCGCCGCCCCAGGGACCGCCAGGGCAAGTGAATACCGTGCGAATCAGCCCATCGGGACCCTGAGCGTTTGCGCCCCGTCCATCTTGCCGTCGAAGGGCTCGCCTGCTTCCGGGAGAAGCAGCAGATCGACTTCCGCCTGCTGGAGCTGTTCGCCATTTCAGGGCCGACGGGGGCCGGCAAGTCGACCTTGCTCGATGCGATCATCTTCGCGCTCTATGGCGAGATCCCTCGGGTCAACCTCCAGAGCCGGACCGAAATGATCTCGGCGGCGCGGGACCGGGTCACCGTGGTGCTGGATTTCGACGCCGGCGCGAGCCGCTACCGCATCACCCGCGTCCTCAGGCGCAATGGCGTGCAGATGGTCCGCCTGGAGGAACGGGACGCCAGCGGCTCCTTCCAGGGCCTGGCGGACCAGGTGCGCACCGCGACCGACCGGGTGGTTCAGATCCTCGGGCTCGGCGCCGCCGCGTTCATGCAGGCCGTGGTGCTGCCGCAGGGCGAGTTCGCCCGCTTCCTCAAGGCGCCGCCGCGGGACCGGCGCAGCATGTTGCGCACGTTGCTGCGGCTCGACGTGTACGAGCGGATGCGCGAGCAGGCACAGCGCCTGTCCGTCCTCGAGAAGGGCGCCGTCGATTCGCTGCGCAAGCTCCTGGCGGACGAATATGCGGGAGTCGACGAGTCGGCGGTCGCCGGCCTGGCGGCAGAGCTCGCCCGGGTCGTCGAATCGCTCGCGGCGTTGCGGCGGCGGCGAGACGAGATCCAGGTGGCGCTTGCCCGGATGCGGAGCCTGCACGCGAAGACCCGGGAGCTGCGCCAGGTCGAGGCCAGGCGGGCCGCCTTGCAGCAGCAGGCGAAGCAGGTACAGGTCGAGCGGACGAAAATCGCCGCGGCGGCGCGCGCGGCGCCCCTGGTGCCCTTGCTCGACGAGGCGGCGCGCGCCTTCGGAGCCGCGAAGACGGCGACCCATGCGGCGGAGGAAGCGAAGGCCCGTCATGACGTCGCGCAGCAGGATTGGCAGGCGAAGGCCGGCGCGCTGCAGGCAGCGGAGAAAGCCGTCAAGACGATCCAGGCACTGCGGACGCAGATTGCCCGCCTCCACCAGGCGGTCGGACGCCTCCCCGAGCGAGAGCAGCTCGCGGCGACACTCGACCGGCAGACGCAAGAGGCCGCGGCCCTGAAGGACCAGGGGACCGCGCTCGCGGCGGCGGTCGAATCGGCGCTCGCGGCGCAAGCGGAACAGCAAGCAGCCGTCCGTGCCGCGCGGCAGGCCGCCGCGGCTTCGGGCTACGACCTCGAGCTCGACGAGCTGTTGCAGACCGAGCGCGACCGCGCCGTCGAGCTGGGCGCTGCCCGCAGGGTCGCGGCGGAGCGCATTGCCGAGCTCTCCCGGAAGCGCAGTGCGGCGGCCGGGCATGCCAGGGAGGCCGCCTTGCTGAAGAAGCGTGTCGAGTCGGCCAGGAGGACCGCGGCGAAGGCGAACCGCGGCTTCGCGGCGGCCGAGGAGGCGCTGCATCGCGCGATCAGTCTCGACGAGGCCAATCACCTGCGCGAGAAGCTGGTGCCCGGCCAACCCTGTCCGGTGTGCGAGCAGGTCGTGGACAACCCCCCGGCGTTCCATCTGGCACCCGAGGTCGCAACGAAGAGGGCCGCGTTCCGGGCGGCGCGCGACCAGCGCGCGGCAGCCGACGCGCTCGCTCGGCAGAGCGAGGCGGCGCTCACGGGGGAAGAGGCGCAGCTCCTCGCCGCGCGCCAAGGGCTCTCCGAGCTTGAGGCGCGCTGCGCCGAGATCCACGCCAGTGTGGTGGCCGCCGAGGCGGCGATCCGCCAAGCACTCGGCGCCCGTTCCCCGCAAGGCGGCGGCGTGGTCGAGGCCTGGATCGAGAGACGGATCGCGGCGCTGGCCAAAAGCCGCAAGGTGAATGCCGAAGCACAGGCGCAGCGGGCCGCGGCTGAAGGAGCCCTCGAGAAGGCCAGGGCCGCGGAGACCAGGGCCCGGGAGCGGCTCGGCGAGAAGGCAGCTTCGCTGACGCGGCTGGAAAAGGAGCGCCGCGCGGGCCTGCAGAGGCTGAAGAAATTGCAAGCCGAGATCCGTGCCGTCACCCGCTCTGCCGACCCGGCCGCCGAGGCCGGCGCCCTGGAGGAGCAGGTCCGGCAGATCGAAGCCAACCTGAAGGCGGCCGCAGAAGAGGCGGCGACCGCCCGGAACCGCCTGGCGACCGCCGAGGAGGCGCAACGGCTCACCGCCGAATCCGCCCTGGCAGCCCTGGAAGCCGCCCTGGGGAGGGCGGAGAGCCGGGACCAGGAGATCGAGCGCGCCGGCTTCGAAAACGAGGCCGCCGTCCGCCAGGCACTGCTCGACAAGGCCACCGTCGACCACCTCGAGGAGCAGGTCCAGCGGCACCTGCAGGAAACCCACGCCGCCGACCAGCGTAAAGCCGCGCTCGGCGCCGAGCTGGGGGATGAGCGGGTCTCCGACCAGCAGCTGGCGGCGGTCGACAAGCGCGCGGCCAGTGCCACCGCCGAGGTCGAGGCCGCGCTCGGCCGGGAAAAGAGGCTCGAGGAGCAGATCGGGCGCGCCAGGGAGCGCCTCGAACGCTTGCAGGAGCTGCGCGAAGAGCTGCGCCGGCAAGAGGCGGCCCTGCACGTGCACGAGCTGCTGGCCGCCGACCTGCGCAACGACCGCTTCCAGGCGTACCTGCTGCAGGAGGTGTTCACCGAGCTGGTCCGGGGCGCCTCCGCCCGTCTCCTGACCCTGACCGGAGAGCGCTACTCCCTGCGCTTCGACGACGACGCGATCCGGGTCGTCGACCACGACAACGCCGACGAGACGCGGATCAGCGACACCTTGAGCGGCGGCGAGACCTTTCTGACCTCCCTGGCCCTCGCCCTGGAGCTGAGCGACCAGGTGCAGCGCGCCGTCGGCGCGGTCAACCTCGACAGCCTCTTCATCGACGAAGGCTTCGGCACCCTCGATCCCGACACCCTGTCCCTGGTCTCCGAGACCCTCCAGAACCTGCGCATCGGCGGCCGGATGGTCGGCGTCATCACCCACATCCCGGAGCTGCGAGACGAATTCGCCCAGCAGGTGATCGTCATCAAGCACCAGGGCTACTCGACCGTCGAGGTCCGCGGCCTGACCGAGCCGGCGTGATCCCCGGCTGGCGCCGCGAAAACCATGACCGCAACGAGGCCGCAACCAGCAATCCGAGCAATCCGGCGTCTCCTTGACCGAGCAAGTTCAGGGCGTAATGATAGGCGGCACGCGGGCGCCTGGCAGGTGCCTGCACGGGTCTATGCATGGAGAGCGGGATTGCACGGCCGACGACGTAGGATCTCCCCGTGCGGACGCGCGGGCGGCTCCGCGGCGGCAAGCTGCCGGCGAGCTTTTGCCGCACCTGGTCGCGCTGCCCGGCGCGGAGTGGGCACTATGGCGCCGGGCGGGCCTGCGCAGCGCCGGATTCCCGGCGGAGCTGGCAAGCCGTCTTGCGGACCCGGCGTGCGCCGCCGCGGCGGATGAGGCGCACGCGGCCGATGCGGCATTGGCCCGCGAGCGCCGCCGAGGGCGCGGCAGGCCGGCGGCCGCGTTCGACCGGGCGGCGGCGGCGCGGGAGAGCTACCGCCAGGCCTATGACGAGGCCCTGAGACGCCAGTCGCAGGCGATCGAAGAGCTGACGAGCTCGGAGCGTTGCCGCGTCGCCATCCTCTGGCAGAACCGCGGCGTGTTCCACCATGAGCTGACCCATCGTGCCGAGGGGGGAGAGTCCGGGCCACCGCCCGGCGCTCGCCGGCGGAAGCGCGAGAAGCTCCTCGCCAACTATCTCCAGCGCCTCACCGTCAAGAACGACACCATCGGCTTCTTCGGACCCATGGCCTGGGCGAGCCTCGCCGCGGACGGGCCCGCGGCGCGGATCCGCGTCGGTCCCGACGTCATCCGGTCGCAAGAGGTGTACCTCGATTCCTGGTGTTTCGAGGAGATCGCCCGCGCCCTGACCGCAAGCCACCCGTCCCTGCGTGCGTGGCTGGCGCCGCTGCGCCTGCCGTTCGCCCGCGTCGACGGCGAGCTGCTTCAGCTGCCCCTTCGCCCGCCGATAAGGCTGGACCCGGCACGCGCCGCGCTCCTCGCTGCCTGCGACGGCCGGCGCCTGGCGCGGGAGATCGCCGCCGACCTCGCGCAAGACGTGCGGCTCGGCCTGCGCGGCGAGCCCCAGGTCTTCCAGCTGCTGGCGGAGCTCGCCGCTTCCGGCCTCATCGATTGGAGCTTCCGGGTTCCCGTCCACCCGCGGGCCGCGGAGGCGTTGCGACGGCAACTCGAGCGCGTCGCCGACCCGTCCTCCCGGCACGCCGCGCTGGCGGCGCTCGAGGAGATCGAGACGGCCCGGCAAGCGGTGGCGCGCGCCCGCGGCGCGGAGACCCTGGACCGCGCCCTCGGCGACCTCGAAGGCTGCTTCTCCCGCCTCACCGGCGCTGCTGCCACCCGCAACCAGGGGATGACCTACGGCGGCAAGACCCTGGCCTATCTCGAGTGCAGCCGTGACCTCGAGGTCGAGCTCGGCGCCGACGTCCATGCCGCCATCGCCGAGCCGCTGGCGCTGGTGCTGCAGAGCGCGCGCTGGTTCACCTTCGAGGCCGCCCGGATGGCGCGCGAAGCGCTGCTCGGCCTCTACCGCGAGCTGGCCCGCGCCGGTTCGCCGCCGGTAGACATGCTGCAGTTCTGGGTCCGCTTCCAGCAGCTCGACCAGCAGCTGCCGCTGGCGCGGGAGATGCGGAGCCGTCTGCACCAGCGCTGGGAGGAGCTCCTCGCCGTGCCGCCGGGTGAGCGGCGGGCCCGCTTCACCTGTGCGCAGCTGCGTGACCGCGTGCACCAGGTCTTTTCGGCTCCCGGCCCCGGCTGGCCGCTGGCGCGCTACCACAACCCGGACGTGATGATCGCCGCCAATGGCGCCGAGGCGATCGCTCGGGGCGACTACGAGCTGGTGCTGGGGGAGCTGCACGTTGCCGCGTGCAGCTTGAACATCTGGGCGCTGTTGTTGCAGTGCCCGGAGCGTGACGAAGTGTTCGCCAACATGGACGCCGATTTTCCGCAGCCGCGGGTCGTCTTCCTCGAACCGCGCAACCTCGACGGTGTCACCTCGCGTACCCGGCGCGCCTATTTTCGGTCCGCCGACGTGCTCGTCACGCCGCTCGAAGGAGCGGTGCCGCTGCCTGATCGCCAGGGCCTGTCCCTGGCGGACATGTTCGTTCGCGAGACGGCCGGGCACCTGGAGGTTTGCACTCGCGACGGCCGGCTGCGAGCCGAGATCCTCGACTTCCTGGGCGATCTCCTCACCGTTCGGCTGACCAGCCAGTTCAGCCTCCTGGCGCCGCGCCCGCACACGCCGCGCATCACCGTAGATCGCATGGTGGTGGCCCGGGAATCCTGGCGCATTCCCGCCGCGCAGCTGGATTTCGCCCAGCGGCACGAGGGGTCGGAGCGCTTCCTCGCCGTGCGCGGCTGGGCGCGGCGCCTGAACCTGCCGCGCACCGTCTTCGTCCAGGTGCCCGTCGAAGACAAGCCTTTCTACGTCGACTTCGACAGCCCGGTCTTCGTGGACCTCTTCACCCGCGCCGTCCAGCACACGCGGCGGGCGGCCCTCGACGACCCCGAGATCCGCCTCACCGAGATGTACCCGGACCTGTCCAAGCTCTGGCTCCCCGACGCCCAAGGCCGGCGCTTCACCAGCGAGCTAAGGCTCATGGCGGTGGACCTCACCGCGACCCCGGCCACGAAGCTTTCAACAGCACCGGCGCACCCCCTTTCTAACGGTAGTTAGAAGGTGTAGATTGACTGCCATGAGACGGCATCGGAAAACAGCCTTTACGGGAATTCTTTCCGCCCGCCCGTTGCGGCTGCTCATCGGCCTGCTCCTCGTCGCCACCTGGTCGACGGCAGCTCCGGCAGTCCAGGTCCCTGGCGGCTCCACGGGTGGAGGAACGGCGGTCACTGCCATGACGCAACAGGACAGCGCGGCCAGCACGATCAACAATACAAGCGATCCCGCGCGCCGCAGGACGAGCGGCGAATGGATCGGCGAACGCGAGTCGAGCGGGCGGACCCGGCCGCGAGTCTGGGTGCACCTGCTCGGACTCGCAGCGAAAAGCCCGGCCAAGGATGACGGCGGCTGGGCGCCGCTCCCGGACGGCGAGCCTGCCGGCATGGCGAAGGGGCAGGAAGTGCGCTTCGAGCTACGCCGCGATGCAGGCGTCCTGAGCTTCGCCGGGGAGTTCAACGGCAGCGGCCCCGGCGCCAAGGGACGCGGATCTTTCGTCTTTACCGGCGACCCCCGTTACGTGCTCGAGATGGAGCGGCTGGGCTATCGCGTGGACAGTGGGCAGGAGCTGCTGGAGCTGGCATGGCGTGACGTGTCGCCGGATTTCGTCCGCGATCTGCAAGCGCTCGGCTATCGCGACCTCACCCGCGATCAGCTGCTCGACTTGCGCGCCCGCGGCCTGACCGCCGACAAGATCCGGGAGCTCGACGCCTTGGGCTACCGGGGCCTGCCGGCAGCCCGCCTTGTCGAGTTCGGCATGTTCGACGTAACGCCGGCTTTCATCAACGAGCTGGCCGCCCTCGGCTACCAGGGCTTGTCCGCCCAGGAGCTGGTGGATTGCCGCATCCAGGGCGTGGGCGCACAGTTCATCCGTGACCTCGACGGCCTTGGCTACCGGGGCTTGCCCGCCGCGAAGCTGATCGAGCTCCGCATCCAAGGAATCGATGCCGCGTTCATCCGCGATCTCCAGGGTCGCGGCTATCGCGACCTCTCTCCCAACGAGCTGATCGAGGTCCGGACCACGGGCTCTCTCTCGCCCGCGCGCGCCAGGCGGTAAGACCGTTCCGGCGGTAATGCCTGGGAGGACCCCGTCCGGCTTTGGCGCCCAGAGGTGGGCGCATGGCGATGCGGGCCACCCGATGGAGACGGAGATGGCACCAAGTGATGACGACGGCCTGGTGGAGACCGGATACCTCGGAGAACAGGGCCGGCTGCCGCTGGTGATCCGGCCGCGCGCTCCGCTGGCCGATCTTGCGGCATGGACGCTGGACCATCAGCGCTGGATCGAGGACCAGCTCCTGGCATACGGTGCCTTGCTTTTCCGCGATTTTCCGGTCTCCGGCGTCGAGGCCTTCGAGGCCTTCGCCGAGGCGCTCTGCCCCGACCTCTACGGCGAATACGAGGACCTGCCGCGCGAAGGCGGCGGCAACAAGGTCTACAAGTCGACTCCTTACCCCGCGGATAAGCCCATCCTCTTCCATAACGAGAGCGCGCACATGCACCGCTTTCCTACGCGACAGTTCTTCCATTGCGTGCAACCGGCCCGCGCGGGAGGCGAGACTCCGATCGTCGATTGCCGCGAGATCTACCGCCGCCTCGATCCCGCGGTCATCGAAGAGTTCACGCGCAAGCGGCTGATGTACGTGCGGAACTTCATCGACGGCTTCGATGTCAACTGGCGGGACTTCTTCCGTACCGAGGACCCGCACGAGGTGGAGCGCTACTGCGTCGATCATGGCATCGAGCTCGAGTGGCGCGGCAAGAGCGGCCTGCAGACGCGACAGCTGGCACCGGCCGTGGCGCGCCATGTAAAGACCGCGGAACCCGTGTTCTTCAACCAGATCCAGCTGCATCACTCGGCCTGCCTGGAGCCCGAGTTGCGCGAGGCCCTGCTGACCGCGCTCGGCAAGAACAACCTACCGCGCAGCGTCTGCTTCGGCGACGGCTCGCCGATCGACGAAGATCTCGTTGAGGAGATCACCGACCTCTACTGGCGATCGTCGGCCGCTTTCTCGTGGCAGGCAGGCGACACCTTGATGGTGGACAACATGCTCTGCGCGCACGCCCGGAACCCGTTCAGCGGGCCGCGCAAGATCGTGGTGGCCATGGGCGCGATCGTGCAGGCGGCCGACGTTTCGTGAGCCGGCTCACCTCGCCGGCGCGAGAAACCGCTCGATCAGCGCCATCGTCTCCTCGGGCTCTTCGATGAACGGAAAATGGCCGCTGTGCTCGAGCACGGCCACCTTGACGCGGCGCGCGCCCACTCTCGCCGCCAGCGCGTCCTCCACCGGCACGACCTGGTCATGTCGGCCCGCCAGCAACAGCACCGGCATCCGCAGCGCTGCCAGCCCTGGCCTGAGATCGAGTTTCGCCAGCTCTCCGCCCAGCTTGAAATCCGCGTCGTCGCCGGCGATGGCGTAATAAACCCGCGGGTTCACCGCCAGCGCCGCCGCCCCTTCCACCTCGCGGCGATAAAAATAGAAACCCGCCGGAACCTCGTAGACCGCCTGGTGGGCAGGCGAGCTCGAACGCGCTCCTGCCGCACGCAACCGCTGAATGTGGCTCCATACCGCGGGCAGCTCATCCCGGATGCGCCGGTTGCAAGCGTCGATGCTTCTCTGCCAGGCGGCGCCGCTCAAGGGCGCATCGGCAAGGATCAGCTTGTCGACCGCCTGCGGGAAGCGGAGCGCATAGGCCAGGGCCACCGTGCCGCCATAAGAATGGCCGAAGAGGCTGAGCGCGGTCAGGCCCAGGGCCTTGCGCAGGCCCTCGATGTCCGCGACGTCGCGGCTGAGGGAGTAGGTCACCGCGTTGCTCGAGCGGCCGCGGCCGGCGGCGTCGAAGTAAATGACGCGATTCCTGACGGCAAGTCGTGAAAAGTACGGGTGAAAATAATCTTGCGCCATTCCCGGGCCGCCGGGGATCAGCAGCAGCGGCGGTCCCTTACCCTCGCTCTCGACCCACAGCTTGGCTCCGCTTTCAACCGTTACGAAAGTGCCCGCCGCGCGGTTCGCGGCGTTCCACCCCGCGGCGAACCGCGGACCGGCGGCCAGGGCCGAGGCCAAGACGCCGGCCAGGATCGCAGTCGACCGCGCTCGCGCGCGCAGCTTGCCGGTCATGACCTCAATATCTCATTTCTGGTGCTGGCAGCATAGAACGGGATGCGGCCCGCAACGCGGCGCGCATCTCTGCATACGGGTCACGGGTATGCACTGTACTTTTATAAACGTTGGTACTGTCGAACGCAAATCCTACTTGTCTTCGAAGCTTAAGCACGCTAGAGTGAGGGCTTCTTCACTCCCGGCTTCGATCGGGATTACTGGTGGAGAAGTACGTCTACTGGTGGAGAAGTACGTCTTGGGATCAGCGGGGGAATCCAGGCGCCGCGACGCCCATACAGGCCAAAAGAGAACGGTGCGGAGTGGCTGTTCGTGACCGGCCGGCCCAGGGTCCGGCGCGGCGCCTGCCGTGCGCGCCATCCCGCCGCCGCGCTCGAGCAGGCGGCGAGCAGCCTGGCGGCGGCAGATGACGCTTCGGCGGCGGCGGGCCCTCTCCCGGCACCCCGGGCCGAGGCCGTCCGCCGGGCCGCGGCGCAGGTGCTGGGGCGGCCGGCGGCGGCGCTGCCCTGGGACCAACCGCTGGGCCGCTTCGGGCTGGACTCGCTGGGCGCGTTCGAGCTGGCCGCCCAGATCGAGTCCGCTCTCGGCTGCCGGGTGCCGCAGCCCGAGCTGTTGGCGGAGAAGACCCTCGCCGCGCTGCTCGACGAGCTGGCCGCCGCGCCCGGGAACGACCCGGGCGCCGCCGGCGGCGCCTCGCCCGCCGGCGGACCAGGCGCTGCCGCGAGCGCGGCGGCGGCGCTTTCCTACGGGCAACAGGCGCTCTGGTACCTCCGCCAATTGACGCCGGCAAGCGGCGCCTATCACCTCGCCGCCGCCGCCCGGATCCGCGGCGACCTCGATGCCGCGCGGCTGGCGGCCGCCTTCCACATTCTGATCGACCGTCACCCTGCCCTGCGCACGATTTTTTCGCCGCAAGCGGAAGGGCCCGTGCAGCAGGTGCTGGATGGCAACCCGCTCGCCTGGGCCGAATGGGCGGCGGAGACATGGCCCGCCGAAGAGCTCGCGGCACGCCTCGCCCAGGAGGCCGCAAAGCCTTTCGCGCTCGAGAGTGAGCCGCCGGTGCGGGTGCGCCTGATCCGGCGGGGCGGCTCCGAGCACGTCCTGCTGCTGGTTCTCCACCATATCGCTGCCGACTTCTGGTCGCTGGCGGTGCTCGCCGACGAGCTCGGCCGGCTTTATGGCTCTCTGCGAGCCGGTCCGGGTGCCGCGCGGGCCGCGCTCGGCCCGCCGCCGCCACCACCCGCCGAGCATGCACGGCGTGAGCGCGAGCGCCTGGCAAGCCCCGAGGGCGAACGGCTGTGGCACTACTGGCACGAGCAGCTCGCCGGCGTGCCGCAGCGGCTGGACCTGCCGACGGATCGCCCGCGGCCGCCCGTGCGGCGCTGCCGCGGCGGCCGCATCCGCTCGGCCCTCACGCCGGCGGCGACGGCTGGCTTGCTGGCCCTGGGCCGCAGCTTGGAGGCGACTTCCTTTACCGCGCTGCTCGCCTGCTTCGCGTCGCTCTTGCATCGCGTCGCGGCGCAAGACGATTTGCTTCTGGGTGTGCCGGCGATCGGGCGCGAGTCGACCGCCTTAGCCGGCGCGGTTGGCTACTACGTCTCTGCTCTCGCCGTC
This sequence comes from Thermoanaerobaculia bacterium, assembly GCA_035544375.1. Lineage (GTDB taxonomy): Bacteria > Acidobacteriota > Thermoanaerobaculia > Multivoradales > UBA5704 > JASLEW01. Next base: position 1,740 of record DATKFK010000303.1, on the reverse strand, counting down.
CGCTCGCGATCCGGAGCTGGAGCGTTCTCCCGCTGCCTGACCGACCTGCGCCAGACCCTGCTCGCGGCCCTGGCGCATCAAGGCTATCCGTTGCCGCTGCTCGCCGAGCGGCTGCAGCCGGTGCGCGACCCCGGCCGCACGACCCTGTTCCAGGCGATGCTGGTGCTCTACCAGACCCCTGTCTTCGCCCCCGCGGGCATCGCCGGCTTCGCCATGGGCGAAGCGAGCGCGCGGGTCCAGCTCGGCGAGCTGGCGCTCGAATGCATGCCCCTGCCGGCGCAGACTTCGCAGCTCGATCTGACCTTGTGCGCCGCGCTGCTCGGCGACCAGCTGGTCCTCACGCTGGAGTACGATTCCGACCTCTTCGACGCGGTGACCGCGCGGCGTCTGCTGGCGCATCTCGAAACCCTCGCCGCGGCTGCCGCCGCAGAGCCCGGCCGGCCCGCGGAGCTGCTGCCTCTCCTTGGCGACGGCGAGATCCATCAGCTGGTACGGGAGTGGAACGCCACGTGGAGCGGCGAGCGTCGCGACCTCTGCCTCCACCAGCTGGTGGCGCGCCAAGCGGCGCGGACACCGCATGCACCGGCCGTCGTCTGCGGCTCTGACCGCCTGACCTACCACGACCTGGACGCCAGTGCCGAGCGCCTGGCCCGCCATCTCCGGGGCTTCGGCGTCGGACCGGAGACGCGCGCCGCGCTGTTCGCCGAGCGTTCGCTCGAGCTGGTGATCGGCTTGCTTGCCGTGCTCAAGGCCGGCGGCGCTTACGTGCCGCTCGATCCGGAGTACCCGCCGGCCCGCGTGGCGCTGATGCTCGCCAGCTCGCGGCCGCTGATCGTCCTCGTGCCGGCGCGGCTGCGGCGCCAGCTGCCGCCCTGCCCGGGAGCGAGGCTGGTCGAGCTCGAAGGCCGCTGGTGGGAACGCGCCGACCCCCCCCTCCCCCCCTTGCCTGCCGGCCCGGCTGGTCCGGGCAACCTCGCCTACCTGCTCTACACCTCGGGATCGAGCGGGCTGCCGAAGCCCGTCGCCGTCGAGCACCGCAGCGCCGCCGCGCTGTGCGCATGGGCCGGCAAGGCGTTCACGCCGGCGGAGCTCTCCGGAGTGCTCGCCGCGACGTCGATCTGCTTCGATCTCTCGGTTTTCGAGCTCTTCGCACCGCTCACCCAGGGTGGGACGGCGATCCTGGTGCGCAACGTCCTCGCCCTGGTCGAGCCGGCTGCGCTGCCCGCTTCGCCGCCGGTGAGTCTCGTCAACACGGTGCCCTCGGCGATGGCCGAGCTGCTGCGGGCCGGCGCGCTGCCGGCCTCGGCGAGCACCGTCGCGCTGGCGGGCGAAGCCCTGCACGGCGCACTGGTCAGGGAGATCTACCGCGGCTCCGCCGTCCGCCGGGTCCTCAACCTCTACGGACCCTCCGAGGACACCACCTACTCGACCGGCGCGGGCCTGACCGCGGACGAGCAGCGCCCGGCGATCGGGCGGCCGCTGCACGACCGCGCGGCCCTCGTCCTCGACGCCAGCCTGCGGCCGGTGCCGATCGGCATGGCCGGCGAGCTCTTCGTCACCGGCGCCGGTCTGGCGCGAGGATACTTCGAGCGGCCGGCGGAGACGGCGCAGCGCTTCCTGCCCGATCCGGTGACCGGCGCGCCAGGCAACCGCCTGTACCGCACCGGCGACCTGGCGCGCCTGCTGCCTGACGGCCGCATCGAGTTCCTGGGCCGGGCCGACTCCCAGGTCAAGCTGCAC
>DATKFK010000302.1:0-2205 GCA_035544375.1 Thermoanaerobaculia bacterium | reverse complement strand
CGGCGGCGGGGGAGGCGGTGCTGGCCGTGGCGGTGGGGGAGGCGGTGCCGACTGCGGCGGCGGGGGCCGTGGCGGCCGACCGGGTGCCTGGTTCGGCGGCGACGGCCGGTGCGCTGCCGGCCGGTGCGGTGCCGGCTGGTGCGGTGCCGGTCGCGGGCTCTGCCGCGGCGCGTGGCGAAAACCTGGCCGGCGTCTCGCGGGTCCTTGCCCTGCGCGGCGGCGAGATCTTCGAGCGCGGCTTCGCGCCGCTGCCGCTAGGGGCCGCCGGCGTGACCTCGCCGCGCATCCGTCCGGGCGGCACCTACCTCATCACCGGCGGTCGCGGCGGCATCGGCCTCACCCTGGCGCGGGAGCTGGCGCGTCAGGGGCCCGTCAAGCTGGTGCTGACCGGCCGCGGTTCCCCGGTGTCCCCGGTGTCGCCGGCCGCGGCCGCGGCGCCGCCGGCGCCGGCGACACTGGCGGCGCTGGCGGCAATCGCCGAGCTCGAAGCCGCGGGCGCCGAGGTGATGCAGCTAGCCGCCGACGTCGCCGACCCGGCGGCCATGGCGGCGGCCTTGAGCCAGGCGGAGGAGCATTTTGGGCCGCTGCACGGCGTGATCCACGCCGCCGGGGTGGCTGGCGGCGGCATCGCGCAGTGGAAGACCCCCGAGGCGGCGCGCCAGGTGCTGGCGGCGAAGCTCGACGGCACGCTGGTGCTCGACGCGCTGCTGCGCGGCCGCGACCTCGATTTCTTCCTGATCTGCTCATCGATCACCGCGGTGGCGGGCGGCTTCGGCCAGAGCGACTACTGCGCCGCCAACGCCTGCTGCGACGCCTATGCCCAGGCGGTGGCGCGGCGCGACGCCCGCCGCGGCAGGCTGACGGTGGCGGTGGGGTGGGACCGCTGGGAAGAGGTGGGCATGGCGGCCCGCGCCGGGGCGGCCGGGGCGGCCGGGGCGGCGGCGGGCGCCGGCTCGCCGGGCTCCGTGGCCACCGGGCATCCGCTGCTCGGGACCTGCGTCGCCGGCGCCGCCGAGCGCGCCGTCTTCCGCTCCTGGCTGAGCCCCGAGAGCCACTGGGTGCTTTCCGAGCACCAGGTCGCCGGCATGCCGACCGTGCCCGGCACGACCTATCTGGAGATGGCGCGCGCCGCGCTCGCCTTCGTCACCGGGGACCGGGGCGAAGCTGCCGGGCGCTGCACCGAGCTGCGGGACGTGGTGTTCTTGAACCCCCTGGCGGTGCCGCCGGGACAAACGCGCGAGGTGCTCACCGTTCTCACTCCGCTCGCGCCGCGCCCGGCAGCGGCCGATGCCGCCTGGAGCTTCCGGGTGGTGAGCCGGCTGGCGCCCGCGGCGGGCAACGGCTCCGGCCTTCCCCGTCCGGGCGCCGACGAGGAGACGGCCTGGCAGGAACACGCTCGCGGCGAGGTGGCCGCCGTCGCGGCGGCAGCCTCCAGCGCCGGGGCGCCGGCCGGTGGAGCGCCGGCCGGTGGCGCGCCGCCGGCAGGCCGCCGGTCAGGCGGGGGGTTGGCCGACGGGGCCGGCCGCGAGGTCGATCTGGCGCCGCTCGCGGCCGCCGGCGCCGGCTTCCTCCGCACCGGACCACGCTGGCGCTCCCTGCGGCGCCTGGTGGTCGGCGAGGGAGAGGGCGTGGCGACGCTCGAGCTGGCTCCCGAGCTGGCCGCCGACCTCGCCGCCTGTCCACTCCACCCGGCCCTGCTCGACCTGGCCGCCGGAGCGGTGCGCCTGACGCTCGAGGGGAGCTTCCTGCCCCTGGCCTACCAGCGGTTGCGCCTGTTCGCGCCGCTGCCGCCGCGCTGCCGGAGCCACTACCGCCTGCACCCGCCCGGCGGCCCGGCGGCGGACACCGACCTGCTCACCTGCGACGTCACGGTGCTCGACGCCGAAGACCAGCCGATCGCCGAGATCGAGGGCTTCACCATGCGCCGCCTCTCGGCGGCGGCCGTGGCGCAACTGGGGCAGGCGGCGCCACCGCCGCAGCCGCCCCCCATGCTCGATGCGGTGGGCGCCGCCGGCGGCCCACCCGCGGCGCGGCCTCTCTCGTATCTGCCCCAGGTCGGCATCCTGCCCGCCGAGGGTGCCGAGGTCTGCCGCCGCATCCTTGGCCTCGAAATGCTCCCGATGCCGCATCTGGTGGTGTCCACCGCGCCGCTGGCGGCGGTGATGGCGGCGGCCGACGCGCCGCGCCGCCGCGAGCCGGCGGAGC
>DATKFK010000301.1:0-5005 GCA_035544375.1 Thermoanaerobaculia bacterium | reverse complement strand
AACTAGCGATGGACCGCGCGGGCCAGCAGGGCGCCGGTGCGGACCCGCAGGCCGTGATAGATGCGGAAGGCCAGGACCTCCGCCGCCCGCGCCAGCTGCCGCGGCGCGCCCAGCCAGCGCACCTCGATGGCCCGCTTGGCGTCGAGCGCCCGTGCCAGGTCGGCGTAGAACTCCTCGTCGTGGCGGAAGTACATGTTCTTGAGCCCGCACTGATGGGCCGCGACGCACTGGCGGCCGAGGGTGCGAAAGCGGCCGCGCCGGAAGAACATGCGGCCGCCGCGCAGCAGCAGCTCGCGCATCTCGGTGCGCAGCCGCGCGAAGGCCGGCCCCTGCCAGTGATCGGCAAAGCTCCCGGTCAGGGCGTTGCCGAGCGGCCGATAGTCGGGATGCATCAGCATGCAGCAGGGGTAGAGGTCGCCGTTGCCGCGGATGGTCGCGGTGTAGTAGCCGAAGAAGCACTGGCCGTCCCGCTCTCGGAAGCTGGCGGCGGGGGCCAGCGGCTCGTCGAGCCTGCCTGCCACCTTGTAGCGGGCCTGGCGCAGGATGCCGTTCCATTCCTGGTAGGGAAAGGCGAGCTGCAGCAGGTCCGCGCCGCGGTCCCAGGCGAGGATCTGCTCGAGGTGGGAGCGGATCAGCTCGCCGTCGCCGGAAGCCAGCAGCCGGTCGTGCTCGATGCGCTCGCGCGGGATCTCGAGGACCGGCGCGATCGTCAGCCGGTCGGCGCCCAGGCTGGCACCCAGGCGATACATGTCGGGGATGCGGTCCGCGTTCTCCCGATCGATCAGGAACTGGACGACGATCAGCGGCAGTGGCGGGTGTGGCGAGTGCAGTGGGAGCGGCGTCTGCGGCGAGCCGGATGCCGGCCGCGCCAGCGGCGCGTCGGATGCCGGCTGCGGCTGCGTTGATCCCTGCGGGGTGCCGCGGACGGCGGCGAGATGGCTGATGTTCTCGCAGACCTTGTCGAAAGTGCCGGGCTTGACCGCCATCATGCGGTGGTAGTCGGCGGCGTCGGCGGCGTTGAGCGAGAAGATCACCTCGCGGCAGCCGTTGGCCACCAGGCGCCGGGCGATGTCCGGGCCGAGCAGCGCGCCGTTGGTCGTCAGGTTGTCGATCACCACGCCGCGGGCCGTCAGCTCGTCGAGGACGGTCGCGATCTGCTTGTGGAAGAGCGGGTCGCCGCCGCCGGACAGGCGCACCGACCGCAGGCCGCCGCCCACCAGCTCGTCGAGCAGCGAGGCGATCTGCGCGAGCGGCAGCTGCTGGCTGGTGCGCACGTCCTGCTGGTTGCAGAAGTAGCAGGCCACGTTGCAGCGGTCGGTGAGGTCGAGCTCGACGTGCAGCGGGCCGCGCGGCGCGGCGTCGTCGCAGATCGCGGCGATGATCTCGCGCTTGCGCTCCGCGTCGATCAGCGCCCAGCCATGGGAAGCGGCCATGGCGGCATTCTAACAGCCGAGCACACCTGCCGCCGGACCCACGATGCGCGTGCACCGCCGGACCCGCGGTGGGTGCGCCGCCGCCGGACCGCTGCAAAACCAGCCGCGATTTACGTCAAGGAAGATAGGGGAAGGGCCGCGGCCGCCAGGGAGCGGGTGGCATGCCACCAGGGCACGTTTGCCAGGGAGCGGGTCCCGATGCGCAGCAGGGTTGGATGCTTCGGCTTGATGGCAGTTGCGGGACTGGCGGGACTCTTCCCAAATTTGTGCTACCTGGCCCACGGCGCCAGGAAGCCCGTTGCTCGCGCACCGCACCGGGCTCCCATTTGCCTCGAGGCCTGGGTGCGCCTGCGCAGCTATCGCGACTGCCCGGTGCTGGCGGAAGGGGCCGGCTATCGGTTGGGGATCTACTGCTTTCCAGGCGGTTGCTCCGGCCCGGCAGGGTCGTCGAACGGAGCGCTGGTCCTCGCCGGCCCGTTTCCCGGACGGGCCTACGTCTCGGAGCGGCCGGTGCCCCTGGGCGATTGGGTCCACGTGGCGGGTTGCGAAGACCTGGCGCCGGCGGCGAAGGCGGCGGTCGAGGCGCAGTCGTTGGTCCCCTGCGTGGCGATCGGCGGCACCGACGTGACCGCGGGCCGCATGGCCGGATGGACCGGTCCGCTGGCGCTTGGCTATGACCCTTGGGAGGCTCGGTCCCGTGCGGCGAAGGCGGCGGAGGCGGCGCTCGCTTCCCTGGCGACGGGTACGCATGGGCATCGTCGGGGCCGGGACTGTGGCGGGATGCCGGGACCGCCCGACGGCGAGATCGGAGCCTGGCGATGGAGCCGCGGCTGGCGGAGCCTGTCGCAGATCGCCGCCGGCCGCGGCACGCCGCAAGCCCTGATGCCCCTGGAGCGTCCATCGGCGCTCCCGGGGCCGGCACCTCCGGGTCCCGCCGGCGGCATCACTTCGCGCGGTTGGGTGATCCTCGTAGTAGGACTGCTGGCAGCCCTGGCGATGGCCGGAGCCGGCATGGCTCTGCGACGTGGCAGCGACGGGCCCCGGTGGTCCGAGCGCTCGGAGGCAGCGAGAAGATCGTGCAGGGATATCTCCGGCCGCGTCGCGGGGGCAGCGGAAAAATGAAGGACAGCCTCCCGTTGTCGATGCTTCGGCGGCTGCTCGCGAAGCCGATGCGCCTGGCGGCCTGGTACGTGGCGGCGGTGCTGCTGCTGACGGTTCCCGACCTGCTGCTCAGGTGCTACGTCGACGCCGATCTGCCGCGGGCTGCCCTGGCGACGCTGATCGTCGTCCTGGCCGCCGCCGGACTCTTCCTGCGGGCGAGCTGGCGCCGCCGGTCAGATTTCAGGGTGACATTCAAGCGGCGCTCCTGCGCGCTCTTCATCGCGGTGCTGCGCGGTGCGGATGGAGCGTCCACGCGCACCGCCGTGGTCTTCGACAGGTACCGCCGGCCGCCGCCGTCGTCTGGCCCGACGGTCGTCACGCCAGGAGGGTGAGCTCGCAGCTGGTGGCGGGTGCTGGTGCGGGTGCGTGGGCAGGGCGGAGGCGGTCCGCGCATCAATCCGGCATGGGCGGTCCGGGCAGGATCTCGCGCAGGTAGGCGGCGACGGGGCGGCTGGGATCGTAGTTCTGCGGATAGCCGAGCGACACCTCCTCGAAGCGCACGCCGTCGCGGTAGTAGGTGCCGCGGATGTGCAGGTGGCCATAGACCGCGGCGTGGGCGTTGAAGCGCCGGTGCCAGTCCTCGGTGCGGCGGGTGCCGCACCAGATCGAGAAGCGCGGGATGCGCGGCAGCACGGCCAGGTCGTAGCGGAGCGGGAAATGGTTGATGAGCACCACCGGTCCCTGGCTGGCCGCGGCGGCCAGGCGGGGCTCGGCGTCCAGGCAGCGCGCGGCGCACCAGCTCGGCTTGTCCGGGTAGGGATCGGCATGGAGCAGCACCTCGTCCGAGCACAGCAGGTTGTCCTCGGCCGCCCAGGCGATGGCCTCTTCGGGCGGCACCTCGAGCGGACGGAAGCTGTAGTCGTAGAGCAGGAACAGCGGCGCCAGGACGCAGGCCGGCCCGTCTCCCGGCCAGGTGACGTAGGGGTCCTCGGGGGTGAGCACGCCATGGTTGCGGCAGAGAGCGACGAGGCGCCGGTACCTCGCCTCACCGCGCGGTTCCCCGGCGTGCGCGGGGACGGTCCACAGCTCGTGATTGCCGGGCACCCAAAGCAGGCGGGCGAAGCGGCGGCCGAGGAGCTCGAGCGCGTAGTTGAGATGCTGCTCGCTCTCGCCGACGTCGCCGGCCACGATCAGCCAATCCTCGGGGTAGGCCGGCAGTGCGGCGAGCGCCTCGCGCGTCACCTGGTAGCGCAGGTGAAGATCGGCGATGGCATAGAGCTTCATGGCCGCCGGCGGACCACCCGGTCGCGGAGCACCGGTTGGCGGGACACTCCGGCGGGCACTAGTTGACCGGCTCTTTCTTCGGGTCGTCGGGGCGGTGGAGCTCGATCACGCCGTCGGCGCCGATGGAGTAGCCGAGCTCGCTCCGCTCACGATCGAGATCCGCGCTCTCGGCGCCGGCCTGGGGCCGCTCCCGGTTCGCGCCCTGGCCGCCGGCCGGGGCAGCACCGGCTGCCGGCGATTCCGCCGCAACGCCGCCGCCGGCCGCCTCGGCACCGGTTGCCGGCGATTCCGCCGCGCCGCCGCCGCCAGCCACCGGCTCGGCACCGGCCGCCGGTTCCGAAACCTGCCCCGGCAGGAGCAGCGCCTGCTGCAGGCCGTTTTCGGCCTGGCTCACCTCGACCAGCGGCTGCCGCACCGGCTCGACGGAGTAGTCGGGGTGATAGAGGGCGCCGCCGCCGCTCGGGATGCCGATGCCGCGCGCATGCTCGCCGGCCCGCGGCACCGCTTGCAGCAGGCGAGCCCAGCCCGGTTCGTCATGGACGTCCACCACGAAGGGGACGATGCGCAGCATGTCGCTCGTCTTGGCACCGGTCTCGTCCCAGCCCTTGAGCCCAAGCTGCACGGCGCCGGCGGAGACGCCGATCAGCAGCGCGCCGCCGTAGTAGCGCTCGACGAGCTTCTGGTCGAGCCCGGCGGCCTTGAAGGCGTCCCACCCGCGCCTGACCTCGCCGCCGGCGAGCAGGATCAGCTCGGCGGCAGCCAGGAACTCCAGGTCCTCGGCCGCCGGCTGAGCGGGAATGTGCCGGCAGTCGTGGATGCCGATCTGCTCCATGGCGGCGAGGAAGAGGTGGTAGAACTCGGACGCATCGCCGTTGGAGGCGCCCAGGTAAGCACCCTTCCGGGCACGGCCGGCGCGCTCGCCGTCGGCATCGAGCAGCGCCCGTGCCCGCCCCAGGAAGAGCTCCCCCGATTCGCGCCAGAACAGGAGTTGGCTGTCGGCCAGCAAGAAGATGGGCTTGATGGTGCTCACGCCACGGCGCCTCCCGGCGTTCCCCGAACGCGCAAGATAACACGACGACCCCGGGTCGCCGGAGGGACGGCGGCAGGCCCCGGATTTGCATTCGCTGAAGTCGTCACATGCGGCGTGGGCCCGGCGGGGCTGGCAGGAGCTGCGAGGCGCTTAGTAG
>DATKFK010000300.1:0-4875 GCA_035544375.1 Thermoanaerobaculia bacterium | reverse complement strand
AGGGTAGAGAGCAGGGGTTGCCGGACCCGATGGTGGTCGGGACCGGCAGCCCCGCGGCCGTCGCGCGGGCGGCACGGGGCTGCCGGCCTCGCCTTGACTTCCCCGGCGCTCCGGCCCGATGATCGAGCCGTATGTTCGGTTTCGGCGGCCTCAGCGACCACCACTTCATCCTCTTCCTGGCGATGCTGATCTTCGGCCCCGAGAAGTTGCCGGAGATCGGCCGCATGCTCGCCAAGGGGATGGCGGAGGTGCGCAAGGCGTCGAACGAGCTCAAGCGGACGCTCAACGCCGAGCTGGCGATCAGCGAACAGGAGCAGGAGGCCCGCCGGGCGCAGCTGGCGGCGGTGCCGCCCCCGCCGCCGGCCTGGTCCGGAGGCCAGACGGTGCCCAACCTGCCGGCTGGGGCGGAGCCGGCGGCAGCGCTGCTCGCCGGCGAGGCGCCGGCGGGGGAAGCACCGGCGGGTCCGCCGGCGGAAGGGGCGCTGACGGGGGTGCCGGCAAGCGAGGCAGCCCATGCGGCCGAGGCAGCCGATGCGGCCGACGCGGCCGAGGCCGCCGAGATCAGCGAGGCTGCCTACCTGGCGGACTGGCCGGAAGATGGGTCCGCGGCATCGTCGCCCCCGGCGTCCGTTCGTCGGCACGCCGAGCACCCACCAGCAAGCCCGGCGCATCCGGCGGACCCGGCGCAACCGGCGGTCCCGGCGCATCCGGCGGACCCGGCGCATCTGGCGGACCCGGCGCATCTGGCGGACCCGGCGCATCCGGCGGACCCGGCGCATCCGGCGGTCCTGCCGCATCCGGGAAACCCGGTGCATCCGGCAGGGTCGGCTGGTCCGGCAGACTCGGCCGGCCAGGCGGATTGGGGTGCATCGGCAAGCTCACATGCGGTGGACTCGGCGGCGCCGGCCAGCCCTCTCGATCCTGCCTCTGACTTCCTGGGAACGCATGGGTCCGGCCACGACTCCGCCTGACGGCAGCCGATTTTCGATGAGGCCCGCGCCCCAGCTCACCGGTCAGGTGCAGCCTGAGGAGCTGCCCCGCATGTCGCTGATCCAGCACCTCGAGGAGCTGCGCAAGCGCATCCTGTGGTCGCTGGCCTTCGCCGCCCTGGCCTTCTTTCCCTGCTTCGCCAAGGTGGACCTCATCCTCGCCTTCCTGCAGAAGCCGATCACGGCGATCCTGCCGCCCGGCAAGAAGCTGGCCTACATGGGGATCACCGATCCCATCATCCTCTACTTCAAGGTGGCGGGCCTGGCGGCGCTCTTCGTGTCGTCGCCGTTCCTGCTCTACCAGCTGTGGAGATTCATCTCGCCGGGGCTCTACCGCCGCGAGCGGCGCTACGTGCTGCCCTTCATCTTCTTCGGCACCCTGTTCTTCCTGTCCGGCGGCGCCTTCGCCTACAAGATCGCGTTTCCATATGCCGCGAAGTTCCTGATCGAGGTCGGCGCGCAGTTCGAGCCGGTGCTCACCATCGAGCGCTACTTCGGCTTCGAGATGCACGTGATCCTGGGGCTGGGGTTGATCTTCGAGATGCCGATCGTGATCTTCACCATCTGCGAGGTCGGCCTGGTCACGCCGCGCTTCCTGATCAAGCATTTCCGCTACGCGGTGCTGGCCATCTTCATCATCGCCGCCATCGTCACGCCGACGCCGGACGTCTTCAACATGTGCGTCTTCGCGACGCCGATGCTGGGACTCTACCTGCTGGGAGTGGGAGCAGCCGCTCTCTCGCAGGTGGTGCGGCGCCGGCGCACCGCGGCGGCCGCGGCCGGCGAGGCCGCGGCGAGCTGACAAGCAGCGCGGAAGCTGGCGGGAGCAGCGCGGAAGCTCGCGGAGGAGCGCGAAAGGCTCGCGAGAGCAGCGCGGAAGCGCCGAGCTCCGCCTAGTGGGCGTCGATCTCGCGGACGTAGCCGAGCGCGCGCAGGCGCGCGGCATCCTCGTCCGAGAGCGGGTGCGGGCGCGCCCGCCCGGCGGGGGAGCCGGGGAGCGGCCGGCGCTGCGCCAGCCAACCGTTCAGCAGGCCCGCCAGCTCGCGTTCGGCGGCGAGGCCCTGGCCCGCGAGGTTGCGGGTCTCGAACGGGTCGGCGCGCAGGTCGTACAGCGTGGGGCCGTCGGGGAAGACGACGGTGTTGCCGCGGCTGACGATGTACTGGTAGTCACGGGTGCGCACCATGGCGCCGAAGCCGTTCGAGTGCTCGGCGAAGATCGCGCGGCGGCCGCCCGGTCCGGCCAGGGCCGGGACGGCGGCGGTCACGTAGGTGCCGGCCGGCACGGGAGCGCCGGGGGCGGCCGAGGCTGCCGGGAGCGGGCCGGCGGGGGTGGAGCCGGCCGGGACCGAGCCGGCGGGGAGCAGCGCGGCCGGGACCGAGCCGGCGGGGAGCAGCGCGGCCGGAGCCAGGGCCGCGGCGGCGAGCTGGTCCGAGACCGACCCGTGGGAAGTGTCCACACCCTGCGATGACACTGCCGCAGTCTCCATTCGCGGGGCACGGACCGAGCCCGAACCGCCGGCGCCGTTTGCGGCGGCGGTGCGGGTAGATGGCGAGAGCCGGCGCAGGTCGATGCCGTCCTGCGGCGGCACCGGCAAGCCGGCGGCGGCGAGCAGCGTGGGGAAGAGGTCGATGGTCTGCACCAGCCCGTCGAAGCGGCGGCCGGGGCGCGGCGGGCCCGGCCAGCGGACGAGCAGCGGCACGTGGGTGGTGGTGTCGAAGAGGCCCACGTGGCGGTAGAGCAGGCCGTGCTCGCCGAGGTTCTCGCCGTGATCGGCGACCAGCGCCACGAGCGTGGTGTCGAGCAGGCCGCGGCTGGCGAGGCCGTCGAGGAGGCGGCCGACCTGGCGGTCCACGTAGGCCACCTCGCCGTCGTAGAGGTCGCGGTTGCCGCCCAGGACCGGCTCGTCGAAGCCGCGGGGCCCCAGCTCGCGGAACGGCACCCAGGCCCGCACCGGCCCGAGCCCCATCGGGCCGGCCGGCCGCAGCCCGTCGGCATAGGGGTCCGGCGGCGTGTGCGGCGTGTGCGGGTCGAACAGGTGCAGCCAGACGAAGAAGGGCCGCGGCCGGGTGCAGTGGACGGCAACCCAATCGAGCGTCTGGTCGACGCCCAGCTCCGCGGCGAAGTGCTCGTCGGCGCGCGTCACCTCGGCGAACCCCTGCCCAAGGCCGGAGTTGTGGTCGCCCAGGTGGCGCGCGGCGATGATCGCCATGGTCTGGTAGCCGGCACCCGAGAGCAGGCTGGCAAGCGTGGCGGAGCCGGCCGGCAGGCGGGTGTGGAGGTCGTAGACGCCGTGGTTCTTGCCGTAGAGGCCGGTCATGATCGAGGCAAAGCTGGGATTGGTGGCGTTGAAGGTCGAATACGCCTGGGTCCAGACGTCGCTCTCCTCGGCCAGGCGGTCGATCGAAGGGGTCAAGGTGGGGCGACGCCCCCACGGGCCGAGCCGGTCGGCCCGCAGGGTGTCGATGCCGACCAGCAGGATGCTGGGACGGCTGGGTTGGTAGGCGGCGGGCTGGGGCTGGCGGCTGTAGAGCGCCGGGCTGCCCCAGAGCAGCGAAGGCGGCAGCTGGCCGGGCGCCGGGGCACCCGGGCCGTCAACCTGGAACAGCAGGTCGACGTCCTTGTCCGCGTAGTCCGAGAGGTCGATCTCGACCGCCTTCGGCGCGGTCGGCGAGAGCGCCTTGGCCTCGAGCTCGTAGAGCACCTTGACGTGGCCCGGCTCGTCGCGGATGCCGAAACGGAACTTGCAGGAGGGGCAGGGCTTCTCGTAGCCGAGCGGGATGAACGACACGTAGCTGCCGTCGTCGATGTGCACCCGCCACTTGAGCCGCGAGTAGGTGGTCTCCTCGACCACCCGGATCTCGCCGGGGGAGCTCTTGGGGAACTGCTGCTGCTGGTCCGGGGGCACCTTGCTCATGTCGCGCACCTCGGCGGCGCCGAGCTGGGCGATGCGCTGGGAGTACACCTGGTTCTCGTTGACGCCGGGCGGCGTCGCCTCGACGAAGGGCTTCTCCTTCGTCAGGTCGAGATGCACCCAGGGCTTGCCCAGGGGCTGCTTCTTGTGGCACCCCACGAGCGCCAGCAGCGACAGCAGGCAGGCGGCGGCGCCGGCCGCCGCGTACAGGTAGCGCAAGGATCTTCGGTTCATGGTCTCCTTCCCTGGTCGGTGGATGGGGTGGGTGGTCGCCGCCCGCCGAGGACGGACCTCGAGGCCCGGCGCCGGCAAAAATACCATGGGCAGGTTACGAGGGGTGGCCGCGCCGCGGGCTGGCCCGGCTCTTGCTCCTGTAGCGGATTGGAAGGGGTAGCGGATTGGAAGGGTAGCGGACTGGAAGGGTAGCGGACTGAAACGGTAGCGGGCGATAACGCGCGTCCGCCACAGGCGAAAGGAGCCTACTCATGCGCAATCGACTCTCACTACTTGCCTTACTCGCCATGGTCATGATTGCCATCGTCGGTGCCGGCGGCGTGAACGCACATGCCCAGGTTCCGGCCGCGGCCGTCAGTACGCTCGCCCTGGCCCAGGCCCCGTCCGATGCCGGCTCGTCGTCCGGCAGCCAGTCGAGCACCAGCCAGTCGAACACCAGCCAGTCGAGCACACCGTCGAGCGGCTCGACGGAGGTCAGGCATGAAAGCACGACGACGAGCACCTGGCCGGTGAGCCCGCTTTGGATCGCGGTCGGAGTCATCGCCCTGGTGGCGCTGATCGCCCTGATCATGGCCGCCTCGAGGAAGGACAGCGGCAGCAGCACCACGATCGTGAAGTAATACGTAAGCAGAAGCAGAGTTGTCGGCGCCCTGCCGGCGGCGGCGGACTCGAGGCCGCCGCGGTCGCCGGGAGCCTGCGGCGCTCAGCCGGCGGGCGCCAGGGTCGCCCGGGTGGCCGCG
>DATKFK010000299.1:0-6951 GCA_035544375.1 Thermoanaerobaculia bacterium | reverse complement strand
GAATGATCGACCGGAAGGTCGAAGTCGCCTGCCTTCTCGACCGCAAGACCTCCGGCGCCATTCAAAGCGATCTCATGTACCGCCACGCGCCCCACCGTCGCGCCCTGCCGGTAGGTCGCCAGCATCGTTTCCTGCAGCACGTCATCGAAAACCCCCTTGCGCACATCCACGAAGTCGATATTCCGCGGTGGAGCGCTGGCGCCCAAGAGTAGTCTTAGATTCTTGAAGTACTCCCCCGCGAGGAAGCTGGTCGGCGTGACGAACGCCACGACGCCTCCGGGCTTTACGAATTGGACCGCCAGGTCCGTAAACAGGCCGTAGACGTTGGCATGGCCATAGAGGCTACGCTTGAATCGCTGCCGGCGGATTGGATCGAGCCGGACCCGGCCATATGGGGGATTGCCGATTACCAGATCGAACCGCTCGTCCGGCGGGCGCCGCTCGAGGCTGTCGCAAACAGTGACCAGCATCGGCGCGGCGCAGCGCGCCGCGCGGCACGCGGGCAGCAGCACCGCATCGAGTGAGACTTGAGACAGCCAGGCCCCGAACGGGTCTATCTCATATCCCCTGAGGCGCGCCGCGATGTTCTCCACGAGGACGCGAGGATTGCAGCCAGGCAGCTCATCGAGAATGCGCTGGGCAACCGGAGCGAGGAAAGCGCCGCCGCCGCATGCCGGATCCAGGACCCTGCACCGATCCCATTCAACCCCGGCTTCGGTTGCCCTGGCGATGAGCCTGGTGGTGAGCGCCGGAGGCGTGTAGTAGATGCCCAACTCGGCTCGCCGCTCGCGCGGCAGCATGCCGCTATAGGCTAGCCCGATCTGGTACGCCGCTAAGTTGGTATCGAGGGATGCCGCTTGCTCTCCGAGCCTGATAGCGACAACCTGAGCCTCGTCTGGCATTTGTGCCGCGTTGACCGGCTCGAAGAGTTCTCGCAACGGAACAGGCTTGCTGTCTTCGGCAGTGAGCGCGCGCCACCAGGCGGTGACCAGGGTATGAACGAAAGCCCGCGCGGTGTCAAAGCGGTCGCGCTCGGCAACGCCGGCGGTGAATGCCTTCCCCAGAAGCCGGTCGTCTCTGAAGCTCTGGGCCAAGTCATCCGTCCTGAATTTGCTCTGACCGGGACTCCGCGGAAGTGGCAGCTGCAGCATCGGGCACCTCGGAGCTTGGGCAGCAGACCCAGTGTACGTTGTCTCAGCCAGCCTTCCAAGAGTTTCGAGCACCTGGCATGTTTCCAGCACTACTTCTCGGGGCACCTCGGCTCACGGCGGCGCCGGTTCTAAGTCATTTGACGGCACGACCGCTGCGCCTGAAACGACGATGGCGCAGCGCCTCTGCCGATAGCTCCTCGAGGTCGGTTTCTTTGGGAGGCGTCGCGGCTGCCCAGCTCATGCCCTTCGCGATCGCGGTGCGGTCCGCCTTCCGCAGAGTCCAGCGCTGGCTTTCAGGAATCATGATCATTTTCTCCCCCTGCAGCTCATGGCCCTGCGGGAGCGGCGCAGAGGCTGGTGCGATGGTAATCGCCCTGGGCCGTGACGTTGGGACCGAAGCCGCAATCGCCGCTCTCGTCGACGTGGAGGGTGCCGCTGCCGGCCGCGCCGAAGCGCAGCTCCAGATGGCAGCCGGGCCGCTCGAAGGTGCCGGCACCGTCGCGCAGCTCCACTTCGCCTCGCGCCTCGCCATGGTCTTGGCCGTGGGATGAATCGCGGGCGGAATCGAGCGCCCCGCGGGGGGCGAGCATGGAGAAGCGCAGCCTGCCGCCGCCGGCCTCCTGCACATCGACCGACGAATCGGAGCCGTCGCTGCGGTAATAGGTGCCAGTGTAGGGCCGCGCGGCGATCATCCGCACCGCTCCCTTGACCGCCACGGTGAGGACGCCCGGAAGGAGCGGACCGGCGCCGAGCTTGTCGATGGCGATCGTGTAGTCGCCGGTCTGCGGCATCGGCACCGATCCGTCCAGCCGCCCGTCGCGCCCGATCGCCGTGTGCCCGCGGCCGGGACAGGTGACCGAGAGCGACACGTTCGGGTCCTTGGCAGGGATGCGCAAGCTGACCTCGAGCACCTGGCCGGTCCTCCCGGCCAGCACGTAGGTCAAGGGTCCCGCGGCCGGACCGCTCGGGAGCTCGACCGGCACCGACGCCGAGGACGCCCCGGGAGCGAACTGGATGCGCACCGGCGCGGCCGCGCCCAGCAGGCCGGCGGCCAGAAGCACGGCGAGGAGCCGGCCTGCCGCTCGGCCTCGCGTTCCCGCCGCTCGCGCCATTCCTTTCATGAGGGCCTCATCATGAGGCCTTCATGCGGCGCGGCGCTCGGCTTCCTGCAGCAGGCGCAGGAAGTTCTCGCCCAGGATCAGGCGCACCCCGGCGCGGTCGATGCCGCGGGCGAGGAGAGCGGCGGTGAGGTCGGGGAAGCGGGTGACGTCCTCGAAACCTTCCAAGGTGTCCGGGATGCCGTCGAAATCGGTGCCGATGCCGACGTGCTCCTCGCCCGCACGCTCGACGAGATGGACCACGTGATCGACGAAGGCGGCCAGGGGAACGCGGGGGAGCGGATGCGCGGCGAGGAGGTCGGCGCACTGCCGCCAGGTTGCCTGCGGATCGCGCAGGTACTCTTCCTCCAGCGCATCGAGGTCCGGCCCGGCGACCTCGCGGCGGCGCTCGTCGGCGCGCGCCGCCGCCGGAGCGACGAACGCGGGGTAGCTGTTGGCCATCACCAGGCCGCCGCGCCGAGCGATCTCGCGGACCAGCTCGTCGGACAGGTTGCGCGGATGGTCGCAGAGAGCGCGGGCCGAGCTGTGGCTCGCCAGGGGCGGCGCCGTGGCCACGTCCAGCACGTGACGCACGGCGTCGTCGGAGACGTGCGACAGGTCGGCCAGGATGCCGCGGCGATTGAGCTCGCGCACCAGCAGCACGCCCGCCGCGGACAGTCCGCCATGAGCGGGCCGATCGGTCGCGGCGTCGCACCACTCGTGGGTCTTCCAGTGGGTCAGGGTCACGTAGCGCACGCCCATGGCCGCGGCGCCCTCGACCGCCCCCTCGACCAGCAGCGGCCGGCCGTTCTCGAGCCCGAACAGCGCCGCGACCAGGCCGCGCCCCGCCGCTTGCCGCACCTCCTCGGCGCTGCCCGCGAGAATCATGCCGGGAGGCAGCGCCGCGACCGCCAACCGGTGGAGAGTGCGGGCATGCTCCCAACCGGCGTCGGGAGACATCGAGGCCGGCACGAACAGCGCCAGCACCAGGGCATCGACGCCGCCCTCGCGCAGGCGCGGCAGGTCGATATGGCGGTCGTTCAGCCGCTGCCCCAGCTCGGCCGGGGCCTCCCAGAGCCGGGTGGGGAGGTCGGTATGCCCGTCGAGGACCAGGCAGTCGTCGTGGAAGGCCATCGCGGCCTCATTGTACCGGCCGCGGACCTCGGCGCGGCGTCACCGGCGCGGCAGCCCGCCTGTGCCGGCCCGCCGGCAGGCTCGCCGGACGCAGGCACAGGGGAGAACGGAATTTTCAGCCCTCGCCGGCGCTTCTAGCTGCTGGCGGCGCTGTGATGGACGCGGCGCTCCCGGTTTCCCGGTCTTGCCAGGCGGCACCTCGATCAGCTAATCTAGCGCGTTCCTGGGCCAGCCGGGCTGCGTGACCGCGCCAACCGCATCGCCTATTGTCACGCTCAACAGACTCGCGACGGAGCATGACGCGAGAGAGAGACGAGAGTCGACCGTGAAGAAAGACATCCATCCTCACCTCCACCTGGTGACCGCGGTGTGTGCTTGTGGCAACACGTTCGAGACCCACTCGACCAAGGACGAGCTGCGGCTGGAGATCTGCAGCGTCTGCCACCCGTTCTTCTCCGGCAAGCAGAAGCTGATCGACACCGCCGGCCGCGTCGAGCGTTTCAAGCGCCGCTACGGCCAGACGGCCTGATCTCGGCCTGGCGGCGACTGCCCGGGCGCCGCGGCTGCCTGGGCGTGTCACGGCGGACTGGCCGCTCCGCCGGCCGGCCGGCCGCGGCGGACCCCGACGCCCGCTGCAGCCGGCAGGCTCGCGGCGCCTTTCCTGGATGCTCCAGATGCCCAGCTCCAAACCAGCCAATCCCGATAGCGAGCTCCTGGTCGGCGGCCAGGCGCTGATCGAGGGCGTGATGATGCGCTCGCCAGGCGCCTTCGGCGTCGCGGTGCGCCGGCCCGACGGCACCCTCGCCTTGCAGCGCGGCAAGGTCGCAAGCCTGGCCAAGCGCTACCCGGTGTTCAAGCTGCCCCTGCTGCGCGGCATCGCCGTCCTTTTCCAATCGCTCGCCATCGGCATCCGGGCGCTGAACTTCTCCGCCGAGCAGGCGATCGCCGCCGCCGAGGGCGTGAAGCCCTCTCCCGAGGGCGCCAAGCCCGCCTCCGATGGCGCCGATGCCTCGTCCGAGGCGGCCCCGGCCCTCGCCCAGGCCCCACTCATGGCCCAGGCGCAGGCGCCGGACCGTTCGGGCTGGGCGGTGGCGGGCTCCATGGCGATCGGCCTCGGGCTCGGCGTGGCGGTGTTCCTGCTGCTGCCCCTTTGGCTCACCCAGCTCGCCGAGCGCCACCTCTTCGGCCCGCTTTCGGGGCTCGGCTTCAACCTCCTGGACGGCGGCCTGCGGGCCCTGTTCTTCTTGGGTTACCTTTACGGCATCTCGCGTTTCCGCGACATTCATCGAGTCTTCATGTACCACGGCGCGGAGCACAAGGTGGTGTTCAACTACGAGCGCCGCCTGCCGCTGACCGTCGAGAACGCCCGTGCGCAGAGCCGCCTGCATCCGCGGTGCGGCACCAGCTTCCTGCTCTTCGTGCTGCTGGTGTCGATCCTGGTGTTCGCGTTGATCCCCAAGACAGCGCCCTTCCTGGTCAAGTTCGGCGGCCGGCTGCTGCTGGTGCCGGTGATCGCCGGCCTCTCCTACGAGGTGCTGCGCCTGACCGCCCGCCGGCGCGCCGCGCCGCTGTTCGCGGCGCTGGTGTTCCCGGGACTCATGTTGCAGAAGATCACCACCCAGGAACCGACCGACGACATGCTCGAGGTGGCCATCGTGGCGCTCGAGGAGGCGTTGCGCGAAGACGGCCTCCTGCCCGAGGCGCCGCCCGCGCCGCCAACCCACTCGGCCGCCAACGCACCCGGCGCCGGCGGTGCCGACCGCGCCGAGCAAGCCGCGGCGCTCGCCGCCGCGGGGTTCCCGACGTGATCGAGAAGCTCGCGCAGCTCGAGAAGACCCACGCCGAGCTGACGCAACGCCTGGCCGACCCGGCCCTGCTCGCCGACCACAAGGCCTACGCCGACACCAACCGCGCGATCTCCGAGATCAGCCACGTCGTCGCCCTGTACCGCGACTACTCCGCGGCGCTGCGCCGCCAGGCCGAGAACCAGGAGCTGCTCGCCGGCCTGGGCAAGGACGACGAGCTCTTCGGCCTCGCCCAGGAGGAGCGCGAGCAGCTGCAGCTGCGCATCCAGCAGCTCGAGGAGGAGCTGCGGCGCGAGCTGACGCCGCGCGACCCCAACGACGCCCGCAACGTCGTGCTCGAGATCCGCGCCGGCACCGGCGGCGACGAGGCGACGCTGTTCGCCGCCGAGCTGTTCCGGATGTACACGCGCTACGCCGAGCGCCAGGGGTGGCGCATCGAGGTGATCGACGTCTCGGAGTCCGGCGTGCGCGGGGTCAAGGAGATTTCGGCCATCGTCGAAGGGCGCGGCGCCTACAGCCGGCTCAAGTACGAGGGCGGCGTCCACCGCGTGCAGCGCGTGCCCGAAACCGAGGCGTCGGGGCGCATCCACACCTCTGCCGTCACCGTCGCCATCCTGCCGGAGGCCGAGGACGTCGAAGTCGAGGTTGCCGAGAAGGACCTGCGCATCGACCGCTTCTGCTCCTCGGGTCCCGGCGGCCAGGGGGTCAACACCACCTACTCCGCGGTGCGCCTCACCCATCTGCCGACCGGCATCGTGGTGAGCTGCCAGGACGAGCGCAGCCAGATCAAGAACAAGGCCAAGGCGCTGCGCGTGCTCAAGGCGCGGCTGCTCGAGATCGAGCGCGAGAAGGCCGAGTCCGCGCAATCCGAGGAGCGCCGGCGCATGGTGGGCAGCGGCGACCGCTCGGAGAAGATCCGCACCTACAACTTCCCGCAGAACCGCGTCACCGATCATCGCATCGGGGTCACCGTCCACCAGCTGCCGGCGGTCCTCGAAGGCGACCTCGACCCGCTGATCGAGCCGCTGGTCGCCCACTTCCAGGCCCAGAAGATGGAAGCAGCGGCCCGCGCCCACTGAGGGTGCGGGGCCTGGGCCGGAGCACACACCCGCAATGGCCGCGACAGTCCTTTCCGGGCGTCTGCTCGGCGACCTGCTGCGCGAGGGGCGCCGGCGGCTCGCCGCCACCGCGTTCGCGCCGCCGCGCGAGGCGGCGCTGCTGCTGGGCGCGGTGCTCGGCCTGACCGAGGCACAGGCCATGGCGCGCGACGACCAGGCCGTGCCGGCGGCCGCGGCGGCGCGTTTCGAGGCGCTGCTGGCGCGCCGGCTGGCCGGCGAGCCGGTGGCCTACCTGCTGGGCGGCAGGGAGTTCTACGGCCGCCGCTTCGCGGTGGACCAACGGGTGCTCATTCCGCGGCCCGAGACCGAGCACGTCGTCGAGGCGGCGCTCGCCCTGGCGCTGCCGGCGGCGCCCCGCATCCTCGACGTCGGCACCGGCTCGGGCTGCCTGGCGGTGACCCTGGCGCTCGAGCTGCGCGGCGCCACGGTGACCGCCGCCGACCTCTCGCCGGGCGCCCTGGCGGTGGCCGCCGGCAACGCCCGCCGCCATGGCGTCGCCGGCCGGGTCGCCGCGGTGGCCAGCGATCTCACGGTGGCGTTCGACCTCGGCGGGTTCGACCTGGTGGTGAGCAATCCGCCCTACGTCGATCCCGCCGACGCTCCCGGCCTGTCGCCGGAGGTTTGCAAATTCGAGCCTCACCTGGCA
>DATKFK010000298.1:0-6467 GCA_035544375.1 Thermoanaerobaculia bacterium | reverse complement strand
CAGCCACACGGCGCTGCCGCTGCTGATCGCCCTGGCGCTGGTCGGCATCCTCTACGGCGCCATGGTGTCCTGGGTGCAGGCGGACGCCAAGAAGCTGGTGGCCTATTCCTCCATCGCCCATCTCGGCTTCGTGATGCTCGGGTTGCTGGCAGCCGACATGGTGGCCTGGCAGGGGGCGCTGCTGCAGATGGTCAACCACGGCCTCTCGACCGGCGCCCTGTTCCTGCTCGTCGGCATGCTCTACGACCGGCGCCACACCAAGCAGTTCGACGAGTTCGGCGGCCTTGCCAAGGTGATGCCGGTCTTCGCCTTCTTCCTGATCTTCTCGTCGCTGGCGTCGGTGGGCCTGCCGGCGCTCAACGGCTTCGCCGGCGAGTTCTTGATCCTGGCCGGCAGCTTCCGCGCCCTCGGCTGGCCGGCGGCGGTGGCCACCTTCGGCGTGGTGCTGGCGGCGCTCTACCTGCTCAAGCTCATCCAGCGCATCCTCTTCGGACCGCTCACCAAGGACGAGAACCGCGGCCTTGCCGACCTCGGCTGGCGCGAGGTGACGGCGCTCGTGCCGCTGTGCGTGCTGATGATCTGGATCGGCGTCGTGCCGGCCCACTTCCTCAAGCCCAGCGAGCAGGCGCTCGCCGCCACTCTCGCCGACTACCGCGAGCGGTTGAGCGGCCCCGAGGTCAGGCAGGCCACGCTGCGGCCCTGGCGGCCGCTGCCGGCTCTTGCGGCGCCGCCGGCGCAGCAGGCAGCCGGGCCGCCCGCGGCCTTGGCGGCATCTGCCTCGGGAGGGGCGCGATGACCCACGCCGACCTGGTGAGCCTGTGGCCGGAGCTGATCCTCAGCGGCGGCGGGGTGCTGATCCTGCTGCTCGACGCCGTGGCTCCGGGCCTCAGACGGGCCTGGACGCCGGTGGCGCTGGCGGTCATCGCCGCGGCGGCCTGGGGAGCGTCCGCGGCGTGGGCGAGTCTCGGCGGCGGCATCGACCCGCTCTTCGTCTTCAAGAGCTGCAACGGCATGCTCGAGACCAGCCGCGTCACCTTCGCCTTCTCCGCCGTGGTCCTGGTGGCCACCGGACTGTGCGTGCTCGCCTCCGACAACTACCTGCGCCGCGAGCGCATCCTGGGCGGCGAGTACTACGCCCTGCTGCTGTGGTGCGCCACCGGCATGCTGCTGATGCTGCGCTCGACCGAGCTGCTGACCATCTTCCTGTCGCTCGAGCTGCTGTCGATCAGCCTCTACTCGCTCGCCGCCTATCACCGGCGGGTCAGCGTCGCCGTCGAGGCCGCGATCAAGTATTTCCTGATGGGCGCCTTCGTCAGCGCCTTCGTGCTGTTCGGCATCGCGCTGCTCTACGGCGCCACCGGCAGCACCCGCCTCGAGGCGATCGGGCGCGCCTTCGTCGGCGGCCAGGGCTCGGTCCTCGCCGGCCTGGGGCTGCTGTTGGTGATCTGCGGCTTCGGCTTCAAGATGGCGCTGGTGCCGTTCCACGCCTGGTCGCCCGACACCTACCAGGGTGCGCCTTCGCCCTTCGTCGCCTTCCTGTCGGTGGCGCCCAAGGTGGCGAGCGCGCTGGTGCTGTTCCGCCTGCTCGAGGTGGCGGCGCAGAGTCCCGGCGTCAGCGCCGCGAAGTGGGTCGGGGTGGTCCGCGCGCTGTCGGCGCTGTCGATGGTGGCCGGCAACCTCCTGGCGCTGGCGCAGACCGACATCAAGCGAATGCTCGCCTACTCGGGCGTCGCCCACATGGGCTACCTGCTGCTGGCGCTGGTCACCTTCGACCGCGCCAGCCTGACGCCGCTGCTCGTCTACCTGCTGGCCTACGTGCTGATGAACGCCGGCGCCTTCGCGGTCGTCGGCCTGCTCTACAGCCGGCCGGGCGCCCGTCACGAGATCGACGAGCTCGCGGGCTGGGGGTATCGCTACCCGCTGCTCGGCGGGTGCCTGGCGATCTGCATGCTGTCGCTGGGCGGCATCCCGCCCACCATGGGCTTCCTCGGCAAGTACCTGGTGTTCCAGCAGGCGGTGGCGGCCGGCCACGTCCGCCTGGCGATCCTCGGCGTGGTGGCCAGCCTGGTGGGCGTCTACTATTACCTGCGGGTGGTGTACGTGCTCTACATGCGTCCGGAGAGGCGGCAGCCGGAGGGTCTGCTGATCGACGGCTGGGGGCGGGCGGCAGCGGTGATCGCGGCGCTCGCCACCCTGGTGCTGGGCCTGTGGCCGACCGACCTGCTGCAATGGCTCATCGCGGCAACCGGAGCGAGGTGAGCGCGAACGAGCACGGCGAGCAGAACGAGCAGAGCGCGCTGCAGGAGATCTCCCCCCTCACCCTCAACCGCCTCTCGTTCTACCTCCGCTGCCTGCGCCAGTTGCAGGAGCTGGGCTTGGCCCGTATCTCCTCGCAGGAGATGGCGCAGCGCTACCACCTGTCGGCGACCCAGATCCGCAAGGACCTCGCCCAGTTCGGCGAGTTCGGCATCCGCGGCGTCGGCTACCAGATCGACGAGCTCGCCGAGCACCTGGACGCGCTGCTCGGGCTCGACCGCGACCACCCGATGGTCATCGTCGGCATGGGCAACCTCGGCAGCGCCCTGGCGCGCTACCTGGGCTTCAACCACGGCGCCTTCCGCGTCGTCGCCGGGGTGGACAACGATCCGCGCAAGATCGGCAGGAGCGTCGCCGGCTTCACCGTCCGCGACGCCGCCGCCCTGGCCGACGTGGTGCGGGAATCCGGAGCGGTGATCGGCGTGCTGACCGTCCCCAGCGAGCTCGCCCAGCACTACTACGACGCCCTGGCCGACGCCGGCATCCGCGGCGTCCTCAACTTCGCGACGATCCGCGTCAAGCCCAGGCCGGGAGTGCCGCTCAAGAACGTCGACCTGCGCATCAACCTCGAGGAGCTGGCGTTCTTCCTCAAGGAATAGCGGTGCGGCAGCGGCGCGCTGTCCGGCAACCACGGCTCGATCGACCTCGACCTCCGCAAATCGTCGTGCGATTTGCGTCTCTATCGGTAGAGGGATTAGCATCGACCGCGAGGGGGAACGCAAGATGATCACTCGCTCCCAGTCGCAACCGATGACCTATCGGGATCTCCGCCGCCTACCGGACGACCTGTTGCGTCACGAGCTGATCAACGGCGAACACTTCGTGAGCCCTGCGCCCGAGCTGAAGCACCAGCGGATCGTGCTCAACCTCGCGCGAATCCTCTCGAACTTCGTCCGCGCGCACCGGCTGGGTGAGGTCCTCATCGCACCAGTGGACGTGCTTTTCTCCGAGCACGACGTGGTCGAACCCGATGTGCTCTATGTCTCCGGCGAGAAGGCCGACCGGTTGCGGAGGCGCTTCGTCGCCGGCGCTCCCGACCTGGTGATCGAGGTTCTGTCGCCTTCGAACCGTGTGGTCGACAGAACCAAGAAGTACCGGCTCTACGAAGCCCAAGGAGTACCGGAGTACTGGATCGTCGATCCTGCTACGGACACGCTCGAGGTCTACCGCGCCGCCGCCCCAGGCGGCGCGCTGGCGCCCACCGCCGCGCTGTCGCCCGCCGCCGGCGATGTCCTCGAGACCCCGCTGCTGCCCGGGCTGCGGATCCCGCTGAGCGAGGTCTTCGAGTAACTTCGAGCGCACAATTCGTGCAATTCGCCCTGCCGTTTGCGTCTATCTCAGCAGAGGGTTTAGCATCGACCGCGAGGGGGAACGCCAGATGATCAGCCGCGCCCAATCGCCGCCGATGACCTATGAGGATCTCCTGCGCCTGCCGGAGGACCTTTTGCGCCACGAGCTGATCAGCGGTGAGCACTACGTGAGCCCGGCACCCGCATTGAAGCACCAGGACATCGTAGTGAGCCTTACGCGCATCCTCTCGACCTTCGTCCGTTCGCACCGGCTCGGTAAAGTCCTGGTGGGGCCGGTGGACGTGCTGTTCACTCAGCGCGACGTGGTCGAGCCCGATGTCGTCTACGTCTCGGGCGCGAAGGCGGACCGACTACGCGAGCGCTATGTAGCCGGCGCTCCTGACCTGGTAATCGAAGTCTTGTCGCCTTCAAACCGTATGATCGACCGGACCAAGAAGTACCGCCTCTACGAAGCCCACGGGGTACCGGAGTACTGGATCGTCGATCCTGCGGCGGAGACGCTCGAGGTCTACCGCGCCACCAATCTCGGCGGCCCGCTGGCGTTGAGCGGCGAGCTGTCGCTTGCCGCCGGCGACGTGCTCGAGACCCCGCTCCTGCCCGGGCTGCGGATTCCGCTGAGCGAGGTCTTCGAGTAGGGGATCGCCGCCGGCGGGGCCGCGATCTCGAACGGCCCCAGCTCCAGATGTCCGGAAAAGGGAATGACGACCAGGTAAAAGGTTTCGCCGACGCGGTGCAGCGGCCACGCTCCCAGCGGGAAGCGGCTGCCGGTCGGACCGGAGAGGACGATCGCCAGCTGGCTGGTGCCGGGTGGAAGAGCGAGTCTCGGCCCCTCGCGACGGAAGGGATGGTGGCCCTTGGTGACGAAGACGAGGTGCTCTTCGGGGACCAGGTGCAGGACTTCGTAGTCGGGGAGGTACCACTGCAGGTGGCGCTGCCACGGATAGAGGAATCCTTCGGCGCCTGCCGCACCGGTACCTGAAAGCTCGACCGTGGCAAGGACGGTGGTGGCGGGCGGGTAGCGGCGCAGGGTTGCCAGGAGGCTGTCGAGGTCCCGCTCGAAGGTGGCCAGCGCACGGCGGTTGAACTCGTTGCGGACGATCGCCAGGGCGCGCGGCTGGTCAGGACGGCGGTCGGCGCCGAAGAGGAACAAGCCGGCGCCGATGGCGGCGGCCAGCACGACGCCGGCGACTGCTCGGGGCCGGGGCGCCCAACCCATCGCCGGCGCTGCCAGCAGGCTCGCGGCCACCAGCAGGGCCGGCAGGTAGACGAGGGTGTAGCCTGCCTTGGTGATGTGGAACAGGGCGAAGAACAGCATGGGCGGCACCGCCCAGGCCGCGAGCCAGGACCAGCTCGCCGCCAGCAGGCGCACCCCGGCGACAACCCGGGAAGGCTCCTGCGAAGGCCGGCCAGGCCGCCACAGCCAGAGCAACCCAAGTGCCGCCGCCGCCGGCACCAGCCCTTGCAGGAACCACTTGGTCATGATGGTCAGGTTGTGGGCCAGCGCTGGCCAGCCGCCGCCGTAGAGGATCGAGGTGTAGGGCAGCAGGGCGCGGAAATGCTCGCTGCCGATGCGCTGGTAGCCGGCATAGCCGCCGGCGGCGGCCAGGAGCGGCAGCAGCCACGCCAGTCCGATGGCACCGGCCAGCGCGGCTCCCGCCGCCAGCGTGCCGAGCGTGGCTCCTCGCCGCCACGCGCGCCAGGCGCCAGCCAGCAGCAGCGGCAGCAGCAGCAGCAGCGTCGACGGGCGCACGCCGCCGGCCACGGCGAAGGCGGCGCAGGCAGCCAGGAAGGCCGCGCGTCCATCCGCCATGCGCAGCGCCGCGTAGGCGAGACCCACCGTCATGCCGCCCTCGACCGCATAGACCAGCGGCAGCTCGCCGTAGAACCAGAGCAGCGGATTGAAGACGTACAGCGCCGCGGCCAGGGCGCCTGCCGCAAGGGCGCCCGCTGAAACGGCGTCGGACGCCTCGGTGCCGGCTGCAGGCTTACCGGTCCTGCCTCCGGCGCCCGCGCCCCGGCCTTCGCGCACCAGTCGGGCGGTGAGGAGCACGATCGACCCCGCGCCGAGGGCGGCGGCAAGGATCGACAGGGCCACCATGCCGTGGAGCGCATCCACTCCGACCGCGGCCAGCAGCTTGAGGACCGCGATGTACAGCGGGTAGCCAGGCGGATGCGGGTGGTGGGCGGCGAGGTCGTACTTCTCCACTCCGAGGGCGAACTGCACCGAGTCGTGGTCCCACAGGCGCCGGGCCGCGAACGGCAACCGTGCCGCGACCGCCGCGGCGGCAGCGGCCGCCGCCAGCAGGCGCCTCCGCCTCGCCTCCTGGCCCACCGGCGCCGCCTCGCCGCCCGCCTGGCCCGCTTCCTGGATCCGAGCGCTCAAAGCAGCGCGATCCTACCCCACGCTCGCCCGGGGGGCCGGTCCTCACCGCCCGACGCCGGCGCCCGCGGCGGCGCGGCGTTGGCCGGTAGTTTCGTCGGCCATCCGATTTGATCATGCTGCCGAGCTTTGACAATGTTTTTCGAGCGTGCGCCGCCACTGCCAATGTAGGACATAAACCGACTTGCGCCACCGGCATCTCCTACATGACAATCAGGTTGGGGCTGCTGACATCGACGACGGCATGGTGCCAGGCTTGCTTTCGGAGTGGCCGGCAGAGGCCGCGCTGCCTGGCAAGCGCCGAGATCGATGAGACGGAAGCCATGAACGAAAGCCCTGGCACCCAAACCATCCTGCTGGTCGAGGACGACCGCGCTCTTCGCGAGCTGCTGCGAATCACCCTCGAAGCCTGCGGCTACGCGGTGCTGGCAGCCGGCGACGGCGCCGAGGCGCTGCGTTTC
>DATKFK010000297.1:0-2913 GCA_035544375.1 Thermoanaerobaculia bacterium | reverse complement strand
GCCGGCGGTGACGGCAGTCCATCCCTGTTGCAGCTGCGAGCCCGCGGCCCGCGCCGTGGGGACCGCTGTCGCTGGCTGTGCGAACGGCGGCGAGCTCTCGAGGTACCCTGCAAACGCGGCACAGCAAGCGGCAGCGATCAGGGCTGCCAAGAGCACCTGTCCGCGACGACAGCCTGCGGACCGATCGGATCTCACTGTCGATTCCTCCTCGGTCTGATCATCCTGTCGTTCCCCGCCATCGCGTGTCACCCGGTCGCCAGGCTTGCCATCTTGGGCCGTGGATCGGTCCCGGACACCGCTCTGGTGCCTAACCCTAGAAGCGTAAAAACTGCCCCGGGTTATTCCCGCAGACGCTGGTAGGTCTGGGTAGGCAAGAGCGGGGCGTTCTTCAGGATGGTACGGATGGAAACAACCGGCGGATGAAGGGCGGCGCAGCCGTGGGAGGTCTGCGGGAGGTCTGCGGGAGGTCTGGCGCCTTTTGGCCCGCGGCTTTGCCAGGCCCGGCTCCGCGAGCAGGAGGCCGCGGACGACCGATCGGGGCCGGGTCGGGAACGCGGATTGCTCGGCGCCTACGTTGCCGGATTTCTGAACAGGGGTACCAGCTAAGACGCCTTCCGGGGAGCGTAGAAGACGTAGGTGGCGCGGTAGTCGACGTCTTGCGTCGCTCCAGCGTGCGCCGCGTCGCAGCCGGACGCCGGCGCCGCTCCGCCGACCGTGTCTACGCGCTGCACATATTGCGTCCCGCCCAGCGCGCCCTTGCCGGTCGACTCGAGCTCGACCAGCAACCAGGGCACGGCGTCGGACGCCAGCGCCGGCACGGTGGCCAGCAGCTTCTTCTTCACCGCCTTGCTACCGTCCGCCAGCTGCCAGCTGGGGCCCGCCGAATGGCTGCCGATCTCGCGGCCTTCGGTGTTCGAGAGCTTCGCCTGCGGCTCCTTGAGCGTCCACTCGAAAGTACCCTTCGCCTGTGCCTTCTCCTTGCAGACGTAGCGCTGGACTCCCTGGCCAAAGGTAATCAGCACCGGCACCTGGTTGGCGGGAGGCTCGAGCGAGGGGTCGGGCATCAGGGGACGAGCGAGAGCGCCCGAAGGCGTGACCTGCCAAGGCTGGGCCGTGCTACCTCCGGGTCCGGCGCCGCCACCACGGCTGGCCTGGGCGCCGCCCTGTCGGGCACCGGCTTCGGTGGCACAAGCCGCGAAAGCGCCGATCAGGACCACTGCGACCGCCAGCCATCCCCACCGTCCGGCTGCAAACAGGTCATGCATGCGCACGTCTCCTTTCGCCACTGGCGAGCGGCCGCGTGCCGCGCCATGCCGCGATCGCCGCGATCGTCGCGCCGGGGAGTATCGCATACCCGCCGCCGGCGCAGGAGCAGCCGGCTGGCTCCGTCCTGACGGGCCGGCCGGCAGGTCGTGGATGACGGCTCCGAACAGCGTGCCTACGAACGGCTCGGGCTGGCGAAATCGACCGCGGTCGTATTGCCGCCGCTGATCACGATGCCCACCCGCTCCCCGGCGGCCGGCCGGTAGGCGCCGCACCGCAGCGCTGCCAAGGCGGCCGCGCCTCCCGGCTCGGCGACGATCCTCATTCCATCCCAAAGCGCTTGCTGAGCGCCGCGGATCGCGTCGTCGCCGACCAAGGCCACGCGGTCGACCCAGGCGCGGGCGATCGGGAACATCAGCTCGCCGACGCGGCGCGGCGCCAGGGAGTCGGCGGCGATGCCGCCGGCTGGCGCATCGACCGGCCGGCCGGCGGCGAGCGCCGCGGTCAGGGTGGGCGCGGCCTCGGGCTCGACCCCGACGATCCGCGCGCTGCCGGCGTACCAGGCGGCGACGCCGCCGATCAAGCCGCCGCCGCCCACCGCGATCAGGATGGTGTCGAGGTCGGGGGCCTGGGCGGCGAGCTCCATGGCGAGGGTGCCTTGACCCAGCAGCGTCTCGTTCTGGTCGAAGGCGTGAACCGGCAGCGCGCCGGTCTTCTCGGCCCAGCGCTCGGCTGCGGCCAGCGCTTCCGCGTAGCGCTCGCCCACGACCGCCAGCTCGGCGCCGTACTCCCTGATCCTGGCGGTCTTGGCGGGCGACGATACGGTGGGGACGAAGATCTTGGCCCGGACGCCGAGCTTCATTGCCGCATACGCCACCGCGGCGCCATGATTGCCGCCCGACGCGGCGACCACGCCCGCCTGGGGCAGCTCGCGCAGCAGCAGGTTGGCGAAGGCGCCCCGCGTCTTGAAGGAGCCGGCATGTTGCAACTGCTCCAGCTTGAGCGTCAGGCGCGCCGCGCCGAGGCCCGCGATCCCAAGCTCCGCCGCGCTGACGCCGGCAACCGGCGTGACCCGCACGTAAGGCCTGATGACCTCGTAAGCGGCGCCGATCTTGCCGCGATCGATCGCTGTAACCGTCGTCTCGATGCCGCGGCTCGCGTCCGTCATCGGTCGCCCTATTATCTGTCAAAGGCCCTTTGGGTACACTGTCCAAGCCGCCGGTTAGAAGGGGCAGGCAGGCGCGCCCCCTCGCGGCGGTGGGCGCTGGGAGTGCTACGCGGTCGCGCCGTGGCGGCGGAGCAGCGCGATCATCGCCGCGTGTGAGCGATGACGATCACACGCGGCGTTTTCTTGAAGCTGGCGGCGCCTGCCCGGCGGCGACCGGCCGTGACCTTGGCGCGCCGCCGTCGCCCTCGGGCCGAGGGCCTGCCGAGCTTCCGCCGAGGACCGGCCGTCCCCCTCGGGAGCGCCCGCGCCCCGTTTCGTCCTCAACCGGCGGGCGGGCCGGGGTGAGGCGGGTGCTGGTGGTGCCGGTAGACGTCGGCGAAGTGCGGCGCCCATTCCTCGAGCGTGGTGGGCGTCGTGTTGTCCGGCAGGCGCGGCTCCTCGGCGCGGATCTTTCCCGAGTTGAAGGCACGGTACATCTCGAG
>DATKFK010000296.1:0-11550 GCA_035544375.1 Thermoanaerobaculia bacterium | reverse complement strand
TGGTGGGGTGGGGGGGGTGATCCGATAGATGCTTCGAGTAGGCCTCGATGGGTGGGTAGCAGCTAGTCTGGGCCGCCGCATTGGCTGAGGCTGAGACGAGGCGCGAAAGGTAGAGGTAAGAGACCGAGATGGCCAAGAAAGTCGTAGGGCAGATCAAGCTGCAGATCCCGGCGGGGGCCGCGACGCCGGCGCCGCCGGTGGGTCCGGCGCTGGGCCAGGCAGGCGTCAACATCATGGATTTCTGCAAGAACTTCAACGCCCGCACCGGCTCGCAGCAGGGCATGATCATCCCGGTGGTCATCACCGTCTACGCCGACCGCAGCTACACCTTCATCACCAAGACGCCGCCGGCGGCGGTGCTGCTGCGCAAGGCGGCCGGCGTGGAGAAGGGCTCGGGCGAGCCGAACAAGAAGAAGGTGGGGCGGGTGACGCGGGCGCAGGTCGAGGAGATCGCCAAGACCAAGCTGCCCGACCTGAACGCCGCCAGCCTCGAGGCGGCGGTCCGCATCATCGAGGGCACGGCGCGTTCGATGGGGCTCGAAGTCCAGGCCTAGCGGCAAGGAGACGAACGAAGGCTAGGAAGAAGGGTTGGCCGCTCGTCGCTTCGAGTAGTTCTCGATTGGTGGATTGTAGGGGAGTTGGGGCTGAGCAAAGGAAGGAGTCTGGACTTGTCCAAGCATGGCAAGAAGTACCGGGAAGCGGTCACCAAGGTCGAACAGCGGCCCTATCCGCTGCACGACGCGATCGAGCTCGCCAAGAGCGTCGCCTACGTCAAGTTCGACGAGACGCTCGAGGTGGTGATGCGGCTGGGGGTCGATCCCAAGCACGCCGACCAGATGGTGCGCGGCACCGTGGTGCTGCCCAACGGGCTCGGCAAGAAGGTGCGCGTCCTGGTGTTCGCCAGCGGCGAGAAGATGCGCGAGGCGGAAGAGGCCGGCGCCGACTTCGTCGGCGGCGAGGACATGGCCAAGAAGATCGAGGGCGGTTGGATGGACTTCGAGGCGGTGGTGGCGTCGCCGGACATGATGCGCGTCGTCGGCCGCCTGGGCAAGGTGCTGGGCCCGCGCGGCCTGATGCCCAACCCGAAGGCGGGCACGGTGGCGGTGGATGTCGCCAAGGCGGTGCAGGAGATCAAGGCCGGCAAGGTCGAGTTCCGCGTCGACAAGACGGGCATCCTGCACGTGCCGGTGGGCAAGCTGTCGTTCGGCGTCGACCAGCTGAAGGAGAACGCCGACGCCCTGATCGGCGCCGTCCTCAAGGCCAAGCCCAGCGCCGCCAAGGGCAAGTACGTGCGCACCGTGAGCCTGTCGTCCACCATGGGACCCGGCATCAAGGTGGACGAGGGGGCGCTGGTCGCCCATGAGGCCTGACGCGCCCCGCCGCCATAGGGCGCTCGACGCGCCCGCTGCCGTAAGGGCGCTTGACGCGCCCGCTGCCGAAAGGACGCCGAGAGCGAGGAGAGCGAAGCGATGCCGTTGACGCGAATCGACAAGGAGAAGCTGATCGCCGAATACCAGGCAGGCCTGGCGGTGGCGCCGCATGCATTCCTGATCGGGTTCAAGGGGATCACGGTGCCGCAGGTGACCGAGCTGCGCAATCGCGTGCGGGCGAGCGGCGGCGAGTACCTGGTGGTCAAGAACAACCTGGCGCTGCGGGCCATCGACTCGACGGCCCTGGCGGCGCTCGAGGAGCACTTCGTGGGGCCGACGGCGGTGGTGTACAGCGCCAAGGACCCGGTGGTGCTGGCCAAGGCGCTGACCGATTACGCCAAGGACGTACCGGCGATCGAGTTCAAGGCCGGCATGGTGGAGCGCCGCGCGGTGGCCGCCGGCCAGATCAAGGAGATCGCCCAGCTGCCCGGCCGCCAGGAGCTGGTGGCCAAGCTGCTGTACCTGCTGCAGTCGCCGATCGTCCGCTTCGCGCGGGTGCTGGCGGCGCTGCCGCAGAGCCTGGTCGTGGTGCTCGACCAGGTGAGCAAGCAAAAGGAAGAGAAGCAACCCGCAGAGGCTTGAAAAAAAGAGGCTACGGACCGACCGGGGTCCGAGCGAAGGAGAGAGAATGGCA
The DNA here is from genome assembly GCA_035544375.1 of Thermoanaerobaculia bacterium. Classification (GTDB taxonomy): domain Bacteria; phylum Acidobacteriota; class Thermoanaerobaculia; order Multivoradales; family UBA5704; genus JASLEW01. The sequence goes on along the minus strand of DATKFK010000296.1, from coordinate 9,486 downwards.
ATCGCCACCCAAGAGTTCATCCAGCAGATCGACTCCCTGACGGTGCTCGAGCTGAACAGCCTCGTCAAGGCGCTCGAAGAGCACTACGGCGTGTCGGCCGCGGCCGCGGCCGCACCAGCCGCCGCGGCCGGCGCCGGCGCGGCAGCCGCCGCACCGGTCGAGGAGAAGACCGAGTTCGACGTCGTGCTGAAGGCCGCCGGCGAGAAGAAGATCAACGTCATCAAGGCGGTGCGCGAGGTGACCAGCCTCGGCCTCAAGGAGGCCAAGGACCTGGTCGAATCCGCCCCCGCCACCGTCAAGGAAGCGGTGTCGAAGGACGAGGCCGAGGCGATCAAGAAGAAGTTCGAAGAGGCTGGGGCAACGGTCGAAATCAAGTAAGTGGAGCGGCGCGACCCCAGGATCCGAGGGCGGGAGACCGAGCCGTACGCAGATTCCACGGCGCGGCGGCGTAGCCCTGCGCCCGCCGGTCCGGCGGCGGTGCCCGCGCGTCGTACAGTTTTTGCTGCAATGTTCTCCGCTGCGGCGGAAACGGCTCCGGCTCCAGCCGGTCGGGACACTTCGGCCGGCCCTGCCGGTGCGGCCGGGCCTGGCGTCGCTGCCGGGTCTGGCGCCACTGCCGCAGCCGCCGGAAGAAGTCGCCGGCGTCCGGGCATAAATCGGGCGCAAGAGGTGTTTAGGAGTCTGCACGCGATGCCCGCCGTCCTGCCGAGAGGCAGGGGCGGGCTACGTGTCGTCTCCCGCTACCGCTGTCGCGGCCCCGGCCCGCCGCGGCCTGGGCCCCAGGGCCGGGCGACCGGGTGAGCACGCGCCAGCCGAGTAGACAGCATACAGGCATCGAGGAGAGACAAGGACCCATATGGACCATTCCCACAAAAACTCAAAGAGCAACGGCCGGAAGGATTTCTCCCGGATCCAGACCTCCCTGCCCATTCCCAACCTGATCGACGTCCAGCGGCGGTCCTACGAGCGCTTCCTGCAGATGAACCTGCTCCCCGAGGAGCGGGCGAATCATGGTCTGCAATCGGTGTTCACGAGCATCTTCCCGTTTTCCGACTTCCGGGAGACCTGCTCCCTCGATTTCGTGAAGTACTCGATCGGCGACTGGCAGTGCAAGTGCGGTGAGCTGAAGGGCCTTGAGTATCTGCGCATGACCTGCACTAACTGCGGCGCCAAGATCATGACCGATCACCCGCACGAGGAGACGGTCACCTGCACCGAGTGCGGCTTCGTCAACAAGAACCGGGTGACCAAGTGCGACATCTGCGGCAACCCGGTCGATCTGCAGCTCAAGTACTCGATCTCCGACTGCCAGGAGCGCGGCATGACCTTCGCCGTGCCGCTCAAGGTCACGTTCCGGCTGTTCGTCTACGACCGCGACCCCGACACCGGCGCGCGCATGATGCGCGACGCCAAGGAGGAGGAGGTCTACTTCGGCGACATCCCGTTGATGAGCGACAACGGCACGTTCATCATCAACGGCACCGAGCGGGTCATCGTCTCGCAGCTGCACCGCAGCCCGGGCGTCTTCTTCACCCGTGAGGGGACGCGCTCGTTCCTGGCCAAGATCATTCCCTACCGCGGCTCGTGGGTGGAGTTCGAGTACGACCAGAAGGACGTGCTGTCGGTGCGCATCGACCGCAAGCGCAAGTTCCACGGCACGGTGTTCCTGCGCGCCCTGGGGCTCGAGACCGACGAGGCCATCCTGCGCCAGTTCTACGCCCCCGTGCGGCTGACGTCCGAGGGCGCCGGCAAGTTCACCCTGCACGTGACCCCCAAGGTGCTCGAGCCCGAGCGCCAGAAGGACCGGCAGAGCCGCGGCCGCCGCGAGCAGTACCCGATCTTCGCCGGCATCGTCCTCGGCAAGGAGCACATCGGCAAGCTCGACTCGGGCCAGACCCTGGCCTTCAAGGTCGAGCGCGACGACCTGGAGCGCGCCTTCTTCATCGCCGACACCGTGGACCTCGACACCGGCGAGGTGATCTTCGAGGCCAACGAGCTGGTGCCCGAGGACATCGAGGAGCGGCTCGACGGCCGCAACGCGACGCCGGTCGAGGTGTTCTTCCCCGATTGGGAGCTGACCGGCTCGACGCTCTCGAACACGCTGGCCAAGGACACCACGACCAACTCGAAGGAAGCGCTGATCGAGATCTACCGGCGCATGCGCCCCGGCGACCCGCCGACGCTCGAGAGCGCGCGGTCGCTGTTCTACGGCATGTTCTTCGACGCCAAGCGCTACGACTTCTCGCGCGTCGGGCGGTTCAAGTTCAACATCAAGCTCGACACCGAGGTGCCGGTCGATCAGAAGACGCTGTCGGCCGATGACTTCTTCCGGGTGATCGAGTACCTGCTGCGGCTGCAGAAGGACGTCGGCCGGGTCGACGACATCGACAACCTCGGCAACCGGCGCGTGCGCGCCGTCGGCGAGCTGCTCGAGAACCAGTTCCGCATCGGCCTGGTGCGCATGGAGCGGGCGATCAAGGAGAAGATGTCGGTGCACCAGGACATCGACTCGGCGATGCCGCACGACCTGATCAACAGCAAGCCGGTGATCGCGGCGATCAAGGAGTTCTTCGGCTCGTCGCAGCTGTCGCAGTTCATGGACCAGACCAACCCGCTGTCCGAGGTGACGCACAAGCGGCGCCTGTCGGCCCTGGGACCGGGCGGCCTGTCGCGCGAGCGCGCCGGGTTCGAGGTGCGCGACGTGCATGCCACGCACTACGGCCGCATCTGCCCGATCGAGACGCCGGAAGGCCCCAACATCGGCCTCATCTCGTCGCTCGCCACCTACGCCCGCATCAACGATTACGGCTTCATCGAGAGCCCGTACAAGAAGGTGGAGAACGGCCGGGTGCTCGACCACTTCCGCGTCCTCAAAGTCGGCGACGGGCCGTTCCGCCTCGGCCAGGTGGTGACCGGCGACGAGCTCGACAAGGAGAACGCCAAGCTCAAGAAGGCCAAGAAGCGGCAGATCGACGCCGAGCCGCAGGCCTTCTACCTGTCGGCCTGGGAAGAGGAGAAGTACATCGTCGCCCAGGCCAACTCGCGCGTCGACGAGAAGGGCAACCTGATCAGCGAGCGGGTCAGCGCCCGCGCCGGCGGCGACTTCGCGACCGTCGAGCGCGACCGCATCGACTTCATGGACATCAGCCCCAAGCAGCTGGTGTCGGTGGCGGCGGCGCTCATCCCGTTTCTCGAGAACGACGACGCCAACCGCGCGCTGATGGGCTCGAACATGCAGCGCCAGGCGGTGCCCCTGCTGCGCAGCGAGGCGCCGATCGTCGGCACCGGGCTCGAGGCGATCGTCGCCCAGGATTCGGGGGCGGTGGTGCTGTGCAAGCGCGGCGGCATCGTCGACTCGGTGGACGCCGAGCGCATCATCGTGCGCGTCGAGGGCGAGGACCTGGACACCGGCGAGACCAAGGACTTCGGCGCCGACATCTACCAGCTGATCAAGTTCAGGCGTTCCAACCAGAACACCTGCATCACCCAGAAGCCGGTGGTCAGCGAGGGGCAGCGGGTGAAGAAGAACGACGTGCTGGCCGACGGCCCGTGCACCGAGGAGGGCGAGCTGGCCCTGGGCCGCAACGTGCTGGTCGCGTTCATGCCCTGGCGGGGCTACAACTTCGAGGACGCCATCCTGATCTCGCAGAAGCTGGTGCGCGAGGATTACTACACCTCGATCCACATCGAGGAGTTCGAGATCGAGGCGCGCGACACCAAGCTCGGCCCCGAGGAGATCACGCGCGACATCCCGAACGTCTCGGAGTCGGCGCTCAAGGACCTCGACGAGAGCGGCATCGTGCGCATCGGCGCCACCGTCAAGGCCGGCGACATCCTGGTGGGCAAGGTGACGCCGAAGGGCGAGACCCAGCTGACGCCCGAGGAAAAGCTGCTGCGCGCCATCTTCGGCGAGAAGGCGGGCGACGTCCGCGACGCCAGCCTCAAGGTGCCGCCGGGCATCGAGGGCACGATCGTCGACGTGAAGATCTTCTCGCGCAAGGGGGTCGAGAAGGACCAGCGGGCCAAGGACATCGAGCAGGAGGAGATCGCCCGCCTGGACAAGAACATCAAGGACGAGGTGCGCATCCTGAACGAGGAGCGCAACAAGAAGATCGGCGACCTTCTGGTGGGCAAGAAGGTGACCGCCGCGGTGAAGACCCGCGCCGGCCAGGAGCTGCTGAAGGCCGGCGCGACGATCGCCATGGAGGCGCTCGAGCGGCTGACCCGCCAGGAGATCATGCGCCTGCCGGTCGACGAGAAGCGGCTGCTCGACGCGGTGGAGATCGTCTACCGCAAGACCGACTCGCACATCGAGGTGCTCCACCGCGTCAACGAGGAGCGCATCGGCCTGCTGCAGAAGGGCGACGAGCTGCCGCCCGGCGTCATCAAGCTGGTCAAGGTCTACGTTGCCATGAAGCGCAAGCTGCAGGTCGGCGACAAGATGGCCGGACGGCACGGCAACAAGGGCGTGATCTCGCGCATCCTGCCCGAGGAGGACATGCCCTACCTGCCCGACGGCACGCCGGTCGAGATCGTGCTCAATCCCCTGGGCGTGCCCAGCCGCATGAACGTCGGCCAGATCCTCGAAACCCACCTGGGCTGGGCCGGCAAGGCGCTCGGCCTGCGTTTCGCGACGCCGGTCTTCGACGGCGCCCGCGAGAAGGACATCAAGGAGCTGCTGGCCGAGGCGGAGCTGCCGCTGTCGGGCAAGACGACGCTGTACGACGGCATGATCGGCGATCCCTTCGAGCAGAAAGTCACGGTCGGCTACATCTACATGCTCAAGCTTTCGCACCTGGTCGACGACAAGATCCACGCGCGCTCGATCGGACCGTACTCGCTGATCACCCAGCAGCCGCTGGGCGGCAAGGCGCAGTTCGGCGGCCAGCGCTTCGGCGAGATGGAGGTCTGGGCGCTCGAAGCCTACGGCGCCGCCTCCACCTTGCAGGAGCTGCTGACGGTCAAGAGCGACGACGTGGAAGGGAGGAGCAAGGTCTACGAAGCGATCGTCAAGGGCGACGTGCCTGAAGCTCCCGGCCTGCCGGAGTCGTTCAACGTGCTGGTCCGCGAGCTGCAGAGCCTCTGTCTCGACGTCGAACTCCTCAAGGTGTAGCGCGGTCCCAAAGTAACGAGGTCCGCTACCAAAAGATCGGGAGGATAGCCAGTTGCAACCATTCAGCAGTTTTGACAAGCCAAGGTCGCTCAAGGATTTCAACGCGATCAAGATCTCGATCGCCTCGCCGGAGAAGATCCGCTCCTGGAGCTATGGCGAGGTCACCAAGCCGGAGACGATCAACTACCGGACGTTCAAGCCGGAGCGCGACGGGCTGTTCTGCGCCAAGATCTTCGGTCCGATCACCGACTGGGAGTGCCTGTGCGGCAAGTACAAGCGCATGAAGCACCGCGGCGTGATCTGCGACAAGTGCGGCGTCGAGGTGACCCGCTCGCGTGTGCGGCGCGAGCGCATGGGCCACATCGAGCTCGCCTGCCCGGTGTCGCACGTCTGGTTCTTCAAGGGCCTGCCGTCGCGCATCGGCCACCTGCTCGACATCAGCCTGCGTGACCTCGAGCGCATCCTGTACTTCGAGAGCTACGTGGTGATCGATCCGGCCGAGACCGAGCTCAAGGAGCAGGAGCTGCTCTCGGAAGAACGCTTCCGCGAGCTGCGCGACCAGTACGGCGAGGACGCCTTCACCGCCAAGATGGGGGCGGAGGCGATCAAGGAGCTGCTGTCGCGCATCGACGTCGACGAGATGTCCGAGGAGCTGCGCATCATCATGCGCACCGAGACCAGCCAGATCCGGCGCCTGAAGGCCGCCAAGCGCCTGAAGGTGGTGGACGCCTTCCGCAAGTCGGGCCACCGGCCGGACTGGATGATCCTGGACGTCATCCCGGTCATCCCGCCGGAGCTGCGGCCGCTGGTGCCGCTCGACGGCGGGCGCTTCGCGACCAGCGACCTGAACGACCTGTACCGGCGGGTGATCAACCGCAACAACCGGTTGAAGAAGCTGCTCGAGCTGCGCGCTCCCGACGTCATCGTGCGCAACGAGAAGCGGATGCTGCAGGAGGCGGTGGACGCCCTCTTCGACAACGGCCGGCGCGGCCGCGTGCTCAAGGGCTCGAACAACCGGCCGCTCAAGTCGCTGTCCGACACCCTGAAGGGCAAGCAGGGCCGCTTCCGGCAGAACCTGCTGGGCAAGCGCGTCGACTACTCGGGCCGTTCGGTCATCGTCGTCGGGCCGGAGCTGCGGCTGCACCAGTGCGGCCTGCCCAAGAAGATGGCGCTCGAGCTGTTCAAGCCGTTCATCTACAACCGGCTCGAGGAGAAGGGTCTCGTCGGCACGATCAAGGCCGCCAAGGAGATGGTCGAGGCGGAGGTGGACGAGGTGTGGGACGCGCTCGAGGAGGTCATCCAGGACCACCCGGTGCTGCTCAACCGCGCTCCCACCCTGCACCGGCTCGGCATCCAGGCGTTCCAGCCGACGCTGATCGAGGGCAAGGCGATCAAGATCCATCCGCTGGTCTGCGCCGCCTTCAACGCCGACTTCGACGGCGACCAGATGGCGGTGCACGTGCCGCTGTCGCCGAAGGCGCAGATCGAGAGCCGGGTGCTGATGCTGGCCAGCAACAACGTGCTGTCGCCGGCGCACGGCCGGCCGCTGGCGGTGCCGTCGCAGGACCTGGTGCTCGGCGGCTACTACCTGACGCTGGCCAAGCCCGGCGCCAAGGGCGAGGGGCGGGTGTTCGCGGACCAGGAAACGGTGCTGCTGGCGCTCGAGGCCGGCGAGGTGGAGACGCTGACGCCGGTGCGGATGCGCTACAGCGGGCCGTACATCAACCTCGAGACGCAGCTCGACAAGCAGAACATCGTCCATGCCGACCTCGAAGAGGTGCATAACCACATCATCGACACCACGGTCGGCCGGGTGATCTTCAACATGCACCTGCCGGCGGAGATCCCGTACATCAACGGGCTGCTCAAGAAGCGCGGCCTGCAGGACCTGGTGGGCTACTGCTTCATCAAGCTGGGCAACGAGAAAACGGTGGCGATGCTCGACGAGATCAAGGAGGTCACCTTCGCCTACGCCACCCGCGCCGGCATCTCGTTCGGCGTCGACGACATGGTGGTGCCCAGCCGCAAGCCGGCGATTCTCGACCAGGCGCGCAAGGAAGTGTACGAGATCGAGAACCAGCGCTCGGCGGGCGTCATCACCTCGGGCGAGCGGCACAACAAGATCATCGACATCTGGCACCGGGTGACCGAGAAGGTGTCCGAGGAGATGTTCCGCGAGATGCGCGAGGTCGAGCGCGACAGCGGCGAGTTCAATCCCATCAACCTGATGGCGGACTCCGGCGCGCGCGGCTCGCGCGAGCAGGTGCGGCAGCTGGCCGGCATGCGCGGCCTGATGTCGAAGCCGTCGGGCGAGGTCATCGAGCAGCCGATCACCGCCAACTTCCGCGAGGGGCTGTCGGTGCTGCAGTACTTCATCTCGACGCACGGCGCGCGCAAGGGCCTGGCGGACACCGCGCTCAAGACCGCCGACTCGGGCTACCTGACGCGGCGGCTGGTGGACGTGGCGCAGGACGTGATCATCAACGAGGTGGACTGCGGCACGATCGACGGCATCTACGTGTCGGCGATCATGGAGGGCGGCGAGATCCTCGAGCCGCTGCGCGACCGCATCGTCGGCCGCGTGGCGCAGGAAGACCTGTACGACCCGATGACCGGCGAGCTGGTGGTGTCGGTCGGCCAGGAGATCACCGAGCAGCTGGGCAACGCCGTGCAGGCGGCGGGCATCGAGCGGGTGAGGATCCGTTCGGTGCTCACCTGCGAGGCGCGGCGCGGCGTCTGCGCGTCGTGCTACGGCCGCAACCTGGCGACCGGCGCGATGGTCGAGATCGGCGAGGCGGTGGGCGTCATCGCCGCGCAGTCGATCGGCGAGCCGGGCACCCAGCTCACCATGCGCACCTTCCACTACGGCGGCACGGCGTCGCGCGTCTCCGAGCAGTCGAAGCACGTCGCCAAGAACCCCGGCCGGGTGAAGTTCCTGAACGTCTCGACGGTCGAGAGCAAGAAGGGCGCCCTGGTGGTGATCAACCGCAGCGGCAAGCTCCTGATCGTCGACGAGAAGGGGCGCGAGCGCGAGCGTTACGCCCTGACCTACGGCTCGCAGCTTCTCGTGCACGAAGGCAACGACGTGGAGCCGGGGGCGGAGCTGGTGACCTGGGACCCGTTCACCTACGCCATCCTGTCGGAGATCGGCGGCAAGGCGGAGTTCCAGGACATCGTCGAGGGCGAGAACGTGCGGGAGGAGACCGACAAGGTCACCGGCCTGTCGCAGAAGATCATCGTCGAGGCGTCGGCCAACGAGAAGCGGGTGCCGGCGATCATGATCACGAGCGGAGGAAAGAACAAGAAGGAGAAGCGGTACCTGCTGCCGTCGGGCTCGCACCTGGTGGTGCAGAACGGCCAGGAGGTGTACCCCGGCGACACGCTGGTCAAGATCCCGCGCGAGACCACCAAGACCAAGGACATCACCGGCGGCCTGCCGCGCGTCGTCGAGCTGTTCGAGGCGCGCAGCCCGAAGGAGCCGGCGATCATCACCGAGATCGACGGCGTGGTGCACCTGGGGGAGGTCCACAAGGGCATGCGCAAGGTGCAGGTCGAGAGCGACGCCGGCGAGGTGCGCGAGTACCTGGTGCCGCGCTCGATCCACATCAACGTGCAGGAGAGCGAGCGGGTGCGGGCCGGCGAGCCGCTGATCGACGGCGCCATCAATCCGCACGACATCCTGCAGGTGCTCGGCGAAAAGGAGCTGCAGCGCTACATGACCGACAAGATCCAGGAGGTCTACCGGTCGCAGAGCGTGGCGATCAACGACAAGCACATCGAGGTCATCGTGCGCCAGATGATGCGCTCGGTGAAGATCGAGGAGGTCGGCGACACCGAGTTCCTGATCGACGAGCAGGTCGATCGCTGGAAGTTCCAGGAGGAGAACGAGCGGGTGATCGCCGCCGGCGGCACGCCGGCGATCGGCCGGCCGCTGCTGCTCGGCATCACCAAGGCGAGCCTGTCCACCGACAGCTTCATCTCGGCGGCGAGCTTCCAGGAGACGACGCGCGTGCTCACCGAGGCGGCGATCAGCGGCAAGGTGGACGTGCTGCGCGGGTTGAAGGAGAACGTCATCGTCGGCCGAGTGATCCCCGCCGGCACCGGCATGGACTACTACCACGACTTCCACATGGCGGAAGACTTCGTGGAGACCCAGCCGGAGTCGGAGGAGGAGCTGTTCTTCGAGTTCGGCGAGGAGGAGATCCGCAGCCTGCCGCAGGAGGTGCTGGACAGCGACTGACGGGGTCGGTTGCGCACGTTGACTTCAGAGGGCGGCTCCCCAGCGGGCCGCCCTCTTTTTGCATCTGCACGCCTCCTTCCTCGGTGGCCACCAAATGCTATGCTAGTGGCCACGTAGGAGGAAGGCCATGGGC
>DATKFK010000295.1:0-7882 GCA_035544375.1 Thermoanaerobaculia bacterium | reverse complement strand
CACCGAGGCCGGCCGCATCCGGGGAGCCGGCACCGAGGCCGGCCGCATCCGGGGAGCCAGGACGGGGTTTGCCGGCTGGATCGGGGCTCGCGCTGGCCGGAGCGGCGCCTGCGCCGCTTGGATCGGCGCTTGCGATGCCTGGATCGGCGCTTGCGCTGGAGCTGGGGTCCGGAATCGCCATGGCTGCGACGAAGAGTGTATCTTTACCGCCACCGGCCGCCCTCTCCATGCGCTCTCGAACCCTTCCCGCCATCTGCGTTTCCCTGCTGATGCTGGGCCTCGCCGCGACCATCTACAAGGTCCATTTCCCTCCCGGCCCGATCGCCGACGAGCCCGCCTACGTGCTGATGACCCAGAGCATCTGGCACGATCACGACCTCTCCTTCGACCGCCGCGACCTCGATCGCGCCTACCGCATCTGGGACCAGGGGCCGAATGGGCTGATCCTGTCCTCCCGCGACGGCGGCAAGACGATGCGGTATGGCAAACCCTTCGTCTACCCGCTGGCGGCGGTACCGTTCTATGCCCTCTTCGGGGTACAGGGAATGGTGATTTTCAACATGGCGCTGATGCTCGCCATGTTGTGGGCCGCATGGTGGTTCTGGCGCAAGGAGAGCGGCCACGTCGGCCTGTTCCTCGGCGGCTTCTTCTTCGCCTCGGCGGCCTTCTGTTACGTCTTCTGGTTGCAGCCCGAAGTGTTCGACATGGCGTGTGCCTTCTTCCCGCTGCTGATCTGGCAGGTGGTGCGGCGGCGGCAGGCCTGGAGATGGCGCGAGCACGCGCTGCTCGGCCTGGCGGGGCTGATGCTGGCCGCCGGCTTCGTCTCCAAGGAGCCGCTCGGGCTGCTGGCGGCGCCGATCGGGATCGACCTCCTGTGGCAGCGGCGCTTCCGCGGCCTGCTGGCGCTGGCGGCGCCGGGGCTGGCCGGCCTGGCGCTGCTGTTCGCGGCGCAGTGGCACCTGACCGGCAGCTACAGCCCGTACCTCGGCGTGCAGCGGCGCTCCTTCGAGAGCGAATACCCGTTCGAGAGCCAGCGCGACTTCTGGGCGCTGTACCGCAACACCAGCTTCGGTTCCTGGTCGGCGCTCGGCATCGAGACCACGCCGCGCATGCTGCTCTACGACCTCGGCTACTTCGTCTTTGGGCGGCATACCGGCTTGCTGCCGTACTTCCCCTTCGCACTGTTCACGTTGGCGCTGTACCTGGTAGGCCCCAAGGATCGGTCGCAGCATCTGCTGCTGCTGGCCATCGCCGCCTACTGCCTGGTGCTGCTGATCTTGCGGCCCAACAATTACCACGGCGGCATGGGTGCGGTGGGCAATCGGTACTTCGCCGGGATCTATCCGGCGCTGCTCTTCCTGCCCGGGCGGATCACGGCGCGGCGGAGCCTGGTGTTGCCGTTCGCCGCGGCGGGGTTGTGGACGGCGGCGGTGGCGGCGGTGCCGCTGATGCAGCTCGCTCCGGAACCGACGCTGCAGGCGCACGTGCGCAGCCGGACCTTCCAGGCGCTGCCGCTCGAGCTGACGCTGATCGCCAAGATCCCCGGCTATTTCCTGCGCACCTGGCCGGGCGGCATCTGGGTGGTGCCGAAGCAGAGCTTCTACGCCGACGAGCGCCATCCCCGGGGCGTCTGGGTCCGCGGCGCCTCGCGCTCCGAGGTGGTGGTAGTGTCGCCGGTCCCGGTCGATCGCCTGCGCTTCAACGTCTACTCGCTGTCGGACCTCAACGAGGTGACCTTCGACAGCGGCGTCGAGCGTGTCCGCGTGCGCTTCGACAGCGACGGCAAGCAGCAGGGCACGCCGATCGACCTGGCGCTGCGGCCGGTGGCGCGCAACCTCGGCTTCTTCCCCGACGCGAAGCAGGAGTACTTCTACCGCTTCGTCCTCACCTCGACCGACGGGGTGGTGCCGGCGCACCGCGATCCCAGGAGCCAGGACACGCGCAACCTCGGCGTCTTCCTCGGCTTCGAGGGACCGCCGTGAGGTGGCGGTGAGCGGCGCCGGCGGTGCAGGCGGCGTGGGCGGCCCGGGCGGTGTGGCCGGCCCGGGCGGCGTGGCTGGCCCGGGCGGCGCGGCTGGCCCGGGTAGCGTGGCCGGCCCGGGCAGCGTGGGCGGTCAGGGCGGCGCGGCGGGCCCGGGGAGCGTGGCCGGCCCGGGCAGCGTGGGCGACCCGGGTGGCGTGGCCGGTCAGGGCGGCACGCCGGCCGGCGACCCGACTCCGGCGGCGGGCGAGGCCGGGGCCGGGCTGGACCCGCGGGTGGAGGAGGTGCTGCAGCAACTGCGCTCGGGGGTACGGCAGCGCCAGGCCGAGGCGGCGACGATGGGCGGCATGCCGGGGGGGCAGGCCGGGGCCTTCGCGCAGGCGCTGCTGGCGATCAGGGGAACCGAGTATGTGGAGGAGCCGGTGCCCTTCTCGCACCGGCCGCGGTACGGCAAGCTGATCGTGAGGACGCGCAAGGCGTTCTTCTCCTTCTTCATGAAGTGGTTCGTTCGGCCGGTGATGGCCCAGCAGAACGCCTTCAACCAGGCGGCGGGGCGCATGCTGCAGGAGCTGGCCGAGGCGGAGGAGCGGACAGCGCGCGAGGTGCGCCTGCTGGCCGCGCGCCTGGCCGAGCTGGAGACGCGGCCGGGGGCGGCGACAACCGCGGCGACGGCGGAGCCGCCGGAACCGGGCCGCGAGGGCGGGCCGCGGCGATGAGCGCGGAGCGGATCTGCATCTGCGACGCACAGGTACCGTTCGTCCGCGGCGGCGCCGAGATGCTGCGCGACTCGCTGCGCGACGAGCTGACGCGGCGCGGCTTCGAGGTGGACGTGGTGACCATGCCGTACCACTGGCCGACCCGCGTGGACGTGCTGAAAGGTTGCCTGGCGTGGCGGCTGATCGACCTGACCGAGGCGTCGCGGAAACGGATCGACCGGGTGATCGCCACCCGCTTCCCGTCGTACCTGGTCAAGCACCCGAACAAGGTGGTGTGGCTGGTCCATCAGCTGCGCCAGGTCTACGACCTGCTCGGCACCTCCTACAGCGATTTCGCCGACACGCCGCGCGACCGCGAGGTGATCGCGATGGTGCGCGACATGGACCGCCGGACGCTCAACGAGGCGCGGGGAGTGTTCGCCATCTCGCGCAACGTCGCGGAGCGCCTAAAGCGCGGCAACGAGGTCGAGGCGGAGGTGCTGTATCCGCCGCCGCGCCTCGACGCCTGCTATCGGCCCGGCGACTTCGGCGATTACGTCTTCGCGATCGGGCGGCTGGACATCATGAAGCGCTGCGACCTGCTGATCCATGCCTTGAAGCACACGACGACCCCGGTGCGCTGCCGCATCGCCGGCAGCGGCCCCGAGCGCGAGCCGCTCGCCGAGCTGGCGGCGCGGCTGGGCGTGGCGGAACGAGTCGACCTGATGGGCTGGGTGGACGACCGCGAAGCGGTGGAGCTGTTCGCCGGGGCCTGCTCTGTCTTCTTCGCGCCCTACGACGAGGATTATGGCTACGTCACCGTCGAGGCGTTCAAGGCCGGCAAGCCGGTGATCACCACGGCCGACGCGGGCGGCGTCCTCGAATTCGTGGAGGACGGCGTCAACGGCTTCGTCTGCGCTCCCGACTCGCCGCGCGAGATCGCCGCGCGGCTGGACCGGCTGTTCCTCGACCGGGAGGAGGCCCGCGCCCTGGGAGCCGCCGGCCGGGCGTCCGTGCAGTCGATCGGCTGGGACCGGGTGGTGGCCCGGTTGCTCTCGTAAGGCCTGAAAGCCGGCAACCGTGCGCATCGCCTACTGGAGCCCGCTGCCGCCGCTGCGCTCGGGGATCGCCGACTACAGCGCCGAGCTGCTGCCGGCACTGGCGCGGCACCTCGAGGTCGAGCTGATCGTGCCCGACGGGTGGCGGCGCACGGGGGCGATGCCCGCCGGCCTGGCGGCGCACCCCGAGCGCGCCTTCGCGGGGCTGGCGGCCGCCGGGCGCTTCGACGCCGTGCTGTACCAGCTGGGCAACAACCACGAGTACCACGCATCGATCTATCACGCGCTCCTCGAGCACCCGGGAGCGGTGGTGTTGCACGAGGTCGTGCTCCACCACCTGGTGCGGGACCTGACGCTTTCGGCCGGCGACCCGGCTGCCTACGTGCGCGAGATGCGCTACGCCTACGGCCTGACCGGCGAGGCCGTCGCTCGCCGGTGCGTGGCGACCGGCGTGCCGCTCGACCCATGGAGCTACCCGCTGTTCGAGCTGGTGGTGGACCGCAGCCTGGGGATCCTGGTGCACAACGACTTCACGCGGCGGCGGGTGCTGGCCAGCCGGCCGCTGGCGCGCATCGCGACGGTGCCGTCCCACCTGAGCCTGGGGGAGCGGCCGCTGCCCGGGCCGGCGGCGGCGCGCGCCGCCCTGGGCATCGCGCCCGGCGCCTTCGTGGTCGCCTCCTTCGGCTTCGTGACGCCCACCAAGCGGCCGCAGGAGGTGCTGCGCGCCTTCGCCCGGTTGCGCCGGCGGGTGCCGCGCGCGATGCTGCTGCTGGTCGGGGAGGTGTCGCCGCACTTCGACTTCGCCGCGTTGGCGGTGCCCGAGCTGATGCAAGGGGTGACGGTGACCGGGCGCCTGGAGCTGGACCGATTCCTGCTGCACATGGCGGCCGTGGACGTGGCGGTGAACCTGCGCTATCCGACCGCCGGCGAGACCTCGGCCACCTTCATCCGCCTGCTCGGCCTGGGGAAGCCCGTGATCGTCAGCCGGGTGGGAGCGTTCACGGAGGTCCCGGAAGGCTGCTGCTGGCCGGTCGACGTCGACGAGAGCGAGCCCGAGATGCTGGCGGCCTGCCTGGAACGGCTCGCGGCGGACGGCGAGCTGCGGCGGGCGATGGGGGAGAACGCCAGGCGCTGGGTGACGGCGCGCCACGGCGTGGAAGACTCGGCGCGCGGCTACGCCGAGCTGCTGCGCCAGGTGCGGGCGGAGCGTGCGGCGCCCTTCCGCGCCCTGCCGCCGCTGGCCCCGTACGGCGACGAGGACGTGGCCAGCGACCTGCTGCGAGCGGTCAGCGCGGACCTCTGCGACCTGGGCGTGGGCGAGAACGACGGGGAGTTGCTGGCGCCGGTGGCGGGGGCGCTGGTGGAGCTCACCGGGCGCATCGGCGGCGGCGCCGGCGCCGCCGGCGCCAGCAGCGGGTTTTCCGACCGCGGCGGCCGCGGCTCCCCCGGCGGCGCAGGCGGTGCAGGCGGCGGCGGGTTCTCCAGCCGCGGCGGCGGTTCCCCAGGCGGCGCCGGTGGCGGATTCTCCAGTCGCGGCGGCGGTTCCCCAGGCGGCGCAGGCGGCGGATTCTCCAGTCGCGGCGGCGGCTCCCCCGGCGGCGCAGGTGGCGGATTCTCCAGCCGCGGCGGCGGCTCCCCAGGAGCGCGGCGGTGAAGCGCCTCGTTCTCGTCACCTTACTGGTGGTGGCGCTGCTCGCCGGACACATCTTCTATTGGTACGTGCCGCGCGAGCGGGCGGTGGCGCCGCGGTTGCCGGTCCGATCCGAGCGCACGGCAAGACTGCCGGCCGCTCCTGAGCCGCTGGCGCTGCTGGCCGCCGGCGACTACGACGTCTGCCTGTGGGTGCCCTATCCGCACCAGAACCTGGGGGCGCTGGCGGCGGCGATCGGCGACCTGGGCGACGTGGTCGGCGCCGCGGCGCGCCTGACCGCGGGGAACGGCGGCGAGGCGGCGGCGCCGCGATCGCAGGAGCCAGACGAGGAGCCGACGTTCGGCCCGTTCGAGGTGCCGCCCGCCAACGAGCTGGCGGCCTGCTCCGACCTGGCGGCGACGCGCCCGCGGCGCCTGCGGGTGGTGGCGCGGATCTACCCGGGATTGGCGGTGGTGGCGAAGCTCGCCGGCCGCCTTGCCGGCAACCCGTGGCTGGCGGGCGGCCAGGCGGGCCCCATGCGCATCGCCTGGTCGGGGCGCTTGTGGAGCGTCACCTCCGGTCCGGAGATGCCGCCTCGGCCGCCGGCCGCAACGGGAAGGCCGGCGCCCGAGCTGCCCGAGAGCCTGGCCGTCATCCACTGGACGGGTGCGCGGCCGGAAGTCCCTGCCGGCTACTACGCGATGACCCGCAGCGGCTCCGATCTCGCGGTGTACCTGGTCGGGCCCGGCGGTGGTGCGGCCGGGGCCGCGGGCTCGGCCCCGCCCGCGATGGCCGGAATTCCCGCAATGGCCGGCCCTGTGCCATCGCTGCTGGTGGCGGTGGGTCCCGAGTGGCGCGGCGCCGAGCCGTTCGGCGGCGGCGTCCCCGCCGCTCCCGCGCCGGTAGCGGGGCAGCTGCTGCCGCCGGCTGCACTGGCGCTGTTCGAGAGCGGCGGTTCACGGCTGAGCTCGCTCGGCGACCTGCCCGGGTTGGCGGTGTTCAACGCGGGGCCTTCCGGTTCAGCGCGCTGGCGGCTGCCGTCCGAAGGCATCTTCCGGCTGCTCGCGGGCCGTCTCCCGGCAGCCGATGCCGCAGGCTGGAAGATCCTCGCCCTGGACCCGGGAAGCCTGCGCCAGGCCGAAGCGCTCGCTCCCCGGCTGGCGGCGCTGGTGCCGCCGGCGCCGGCAGGTGGTATCTCCGAGGTGGCCGGCGGCACCTCGCCGGCAGGGTTGCCTCCGCGCGTCACTTCGGCAAGCCGATCCGGAGGCGCCGCGGGGGAAGGTGCGCTCTCCCTGGGGGTGTGGCTCGAGCCCCGCTCGGCGCTGCGCATCGTCTCCCGCATCCGCCAGTTCGTCGAGAAGTTCCCGCTGGCCACTCGCCGCCAGGTCCAGCTGTGGCGCGACTGGGAGACCGTCCTGGACCCGCTCGCCAACTGCGATCACGCCGCGCTGACCGCCACGGCCTCGCCGGCCGCGCTGCGTCTCGTACTGCAAAACTGCACCGCCGCCGTCCCGCATTGACCGCCGCGAGGTGGCCGTCGGGTGCTGGGTGGCCCAGTGCCGGCCGGCGGTGCGTGCGCGGCCACCGCGTTTCCGTCTTCTATACTGTGGGCCATGAGCGCGATCCTGCCAGCTGGAGCCGCACCCCCGCGGTTGGGACCCCACCGGGTGGCGGACTATGACCGGCTGCCGGATGAGCCGCGCTGCGAGCTGGTGTTCGGCAGGTTCCACGTGACTCCGAGCCCGTTCCCGCGGCACCAGATCGTTCTCCCGGTGCTGTGGCAACATTTCGGTCGCATCGCGAAGGCTGCCGGCGGCATCGTCTTCATCGCCCCGCTCGACGTCGTGCTGGCCGACCACTCGGTGGTGCAGCCTGACCTTCTATATGTCTCGGCTGCTCGGCTCGATCTCGTGGGCAACCGCATCGAGGGCGCTCCCGACCTGGTGGTGGAGGTCCTCTCTGGCGGCACTGCCCGGTACGATCGCGGCACGAAGCTGCAGCTGTACGCCCTTCACGGTATTGAGGAGTACTGGCTCGTCGACCACGAGAGGCGGCAGATCGACTTTCTGATCAACGATGCGGGCAACTTCGTCGCGGCGCCTGCGGTCGGCGGCAAGTATCGGTCCGCAAGACTCCCCGAGATCCACCTGGACCTGTCCAAGCTCTGGCGGCAGGTGGACGCCTGGATGGCGCGGGTGCCGCGCGCACGGTAAGACGCCGCAAGCCGCGGCCAGTCTGGCGCCGCATCCCTCGCCCCGACCCCTCCTCGTGCTGTAAACCGAGCCACCGCCGTCCCGCACTGACCGCGAAGAGGCGGCCGTCCAGGCTGCCAGCCGCGCGCGTGCGGCCACCGCGTTTCCGTCTTCTATACTGTGGGCCATGAGCGCGATCCTGCCAGCTGGAGCCGTACTCCCGCGATTGGGACCCTACCGGGTGGCCGACTATGACCGGCTGCCGGACGAGCCGCGCTGCGAGCTGGTGTTCGGCAGGTTCCACGTGACTCCGAGCCCGTTCCCGC
>DATKFK010000294.1:0-6767 GCA_035544375.1 Thermoanaerobaculia bacterium | reverse complement strand
GAAGAGGCGGAGCGGCAGTACGACCTGAACCGCGCCGCCGAGCTGCGCCACGGCCGCCTGCCCGTCCTGGAGCGCCAGCTGCACGAGCAGGACGCGCGCATCTCCGCCAAGCAGGACGGCACCGCCCGCACGCTGCTGCGCGAGGAGGTCACCGAGGAAGAGGTGGCGGAGGTCGTGGCGCGCTGGACCGG
The DNA here is from genome assembly GCA_035544375.1 of Thermoanaerobaculia bacterium. Classification (GTDB taxonomy): domain Bacteria; phylum Acidobacteriota; class Thermoanaerobaculia; order Multivoradales; family UBA5704; genus JASLEW01. Next base: position 6,576 of record DATKFK010000294.1, on the reverse strand, counting down.
CATCCCGGTGACGCGCCTGGTCGAAGGCGAGCGCGAAAAGCTGCTGCGCCTGGACGAGATCCTGCATCGGCGGGTGGTGGGCCAGGACGAGGCGGTGCAGCTGGTGGCCGACGCGGTCATCCGCGCGCGCTCGGGCATCAAGGACCCGCGGCGGCCGATCGGTTCGTTCATCTTCCTCGGGCCGACCGGAGTGGGCAAGACCGAGCTCGCCAAGACCCTCGCGCAGACGCTGTTCGACAGCGAGGAGAACCTGGTCCGCATCGACATGAGCGAGTACATGGAACGGCACACGGTGTCGCGGCTGATCGGCGCGCCGCCGGGATACATCGGCTACGAGGAGGGCGGCCAGCTGACCGAGGCGGTGCGGCGCAAGCCCTATTCGGTGATCCTGTTCGACGAGATCGAAAAGGCGCACCACGACGTCTTCAACGTGCTGTTGCAGATCCTCGACGACGGCCGGGTGACCGACGCGCAGGGACGCACCGTGGACTTCAAGAACACGGTCATCATCATGACCTCGAACATCGGCTCGCACCACCTGCTCGACGGGGTCAACGACCGCGGCGAGATTTCCGAGTCGGCGCGCACCGCGGTGCTGCGCGAGCTGCGGACGCACTTCCGGCCGGAGTTCCTGAACCGGGTGGACGACATCGTGCTGTTCAAGCCGCTGACGCTGCCCGAGATCAAGCGCATCGTCGACCTGCAGACCGAGGACCTCAGGCGGCGGCTCGCCGACCGCGGCGTGAGCCTCGAGCTCACCGACGCGGCGCGGGAGCTGGTGGCGCGGCAGGGCTTCGACCCGGTCTACGGCGCGCGGCCGCTGAAGCGCTTCCTGCAGCACCAGCTGGAATCGCGCATCGGACGGGCGCTCATCGCCGGCGAGGTGCACGACGGCGCGCGGCTGATCGTCGATGTCGCGGGCGGCGCCCTGGCGGTCGAGATCCAGAACCCACCGGCACCCGCCGCGGCGGCTGCGGGCAGCGCGGCGGCCGCGAGCGGCGCGGCGGCCGGGCCGGGGACGAAGCGAGGCGAAGGGGCCGCCGCCTGAGCCCGAAAGGACGGGCCGCCGCGGGCGGGAGGCCGCTGCCGTCGCCCCCGCCGCGCCTGCTGGTGGCGGCGGCGTTGCGGCTGCGCCGGGCGCTGCGCGCGGCCGCGGACGCGGTGGTGCCGGCGCCGGTGGCGCTGTTCGAGCAGATCGGCGGCTTCATGCAGACGCACCTGCTGCGGGCGGCGGCGCGGCTGCGGCTCAGCGATCTGCTGGCAGTGGGGCCGGCCAGCGCCGAGGAGCTGGCGGCACGGGCCGGCGTCGACGCGGACAGCCTGCGGCGGGTCCTGCGCGGGCTGGCGACGCTGGGGGTCTTCGCCCGCCAGCGCGACGGTCGCTTCCGCAACAACCGGGCCTCGCTGGGGCTGCTCTCCGGGGCGGCGGTCTCGCTGCGTGACTGCGCCCTCTATTTCGGCTCGGCGTCGCAGCTGCGCGCCTGGGACGATCTCGAACGCACGCTCGCGAGCGGCGAGAGCGGGTTCGAGCGGGTGCACGGCATGACCACCTGGGATTGGTTCGAGGCCCATCCCGAGGAGCAGGCGGCGTTTGCCGGCGCCATGGTGGGCATGACCCGGCTGTACGCGCCGGGAGTCGCGACCGCCTATCCCTTCGGCGAGGTGAGTCGGCTCTGCGACGTGGGGGGCGGCCACGGCGACCTGCTGGCCGAGGTGCTGCTGCGCCACCGGCACCTCACGGCAGTGCTGCTCGACGCCGGCAGCGTGCTGGCCTCGGCGCGCCCCTTTCTCGACTCCCGGGGGGTGCTCGGGCGCGTCGAGCTCGCGGCCGGCAGCTTCTTCGAGTCGGTGCCCGCGGGCTGCGACGCCTACCTGCTCAAGAACGTCCTCCACGATTGGGACGACCGGCGCGCCGCCCACATCCTCGACAACTGCCGGCGGGCCATGCAGCCCGGGCAGCGGCTGCTGGTGGTCGAGGCGGTGGTCGAGGAGGACACGACCCGCGAGCTGGGGCCGCTCTCCGACGTGCAGATGATGGTCGTCTGCTCCGGCGGCCGCGAGCGCGGGCAGAACGAGTACGCGCGGTTGTTCGAGCAAGCGGGCTTCCGGCTGCGGCGGGTGGTGCCCACCCCCGGGCCGATGAGCGTCGTCGAAGGCACGGCGGTTTGAACCGCCGGCGCGGTCAGGGCACGCCGCCGGTCAGGATCGTGGCCAGCTTGGCGGCGTCGATGTTGCCGCCGGAGACGATGCAGACGATCTTGCGGCCGGCCACCGCGGGCCGCTTCGCCGCTCCGGCGGCCGCACCGGCTTCGCCGCCGGCGCCGCCGGCAGCGGGGCCGGCGCCGGCATCCGGAGCGTCGTCCGCGGCGGCGGCCAGGGCCATCGCGGCGGCCACCGCGGTGGCGCCGGCGCCCTCGGCGATGATCCGGTGGCGCTCGGCCAGAAGCCGCACGGCGGCGGCCACCGCGGCCACCGGCACGACGTGGGAGCCGGCGAGCAGGCGACTGACGATGGGCCACATCTCGGGCAGCAGCGCCTTGCCGCCGATGCCGTCCACGAAGCTGGGCTGGTAATCGACGGTCCGCGGCGCGCCGGCGGCCAGCGACGCGGCGAGCGGCGCCGCGGTCGTCACCTCGCAGCCGTGGACCGCGGCTTGCGGCCGCAGCTCGCGCAGGGCGGCGGCGATGCCGCAGGACAACCCGCCGCCGCCGAAGGGCACCAGCACCAGGTCCACGCCGGGCAGCTGCTCCATGATCTCCAAGCCGATGGTGCCGTTGCCCGCCATCACCGCCGTGTCGCTCACCGGGTGGATGAAGAGGCCCGGCATGCCGGGATAGCGGTGCTCGACGATCACCTGCCACCAGCGCTCGAACGGCACCTTGACCACGGTGCCGCCGAGACGCTCGATGGCGGCCAGCTTGGTGGCCGGCGCGTGGTCGGGCACGATGGCGGTGGCGGCGACGCCGAGACGGCGCGCGCCCCACGCCACTCCCTGCGCCATGTTGCCGGCGCTCGCCGTGTAGACGCCGCCGGCCAGGGGGCTCTCGCGGCCCGCCGGCGCCGCCTGGACCGCCTGGGCCGCCTGGAGCATGGCGTTGGTGGCGCCGCGCAGCTTGAACGAGCCGATCGGCTGCAGGCTCTCGAGCTTGAGGTAGATCTGGGGTGGAGCGCCGGCAGCGGCAGGGGGCTCCCATTCGAGGCGCAGCAACGGCGTCCTGAGCGCGATGCCGTCCAGGCGCTCCCGGGCGGTGCGGATCTCCGCGAGCGTCGGCGCGCGCAGGTCGCGGACCGGCGCCACGGTCATCGCGCGTTCTCGGCCGGCGCCACGGTCAGGCGGCGCTCCCGGCCGGCGCGGCGCCATCCGGGCGCTGGCCATCCAGGCGCAGGCCCCGCCCCTGGGCCAGCGCCCGGAGATAGATGTGGTGGGCGGCAGCGAGGTCTTCGACGGCGAGGCCCAGCGACTTGAACAGGGTGATCTCGGCGGCGGAACGGCGGCCTGGCAGGCGGCCGAGCAACAGCTCGCCGATCTCGCCCTGGATGTGGTCCTCGGCGATGAGACCCTCGCGCAGCGGAAAGAGGAAGTCTCCGGATTCGTTGCGCGTCGACTCGCGGCGGTCGACGAACAGGCGGGCGCGGGCGACCGCGGCGCTGTCGAGCTCGCGCGCCGCCGCGATGCTGGCGCCGACGGCGTTGACGTGCGTCCCGGGCGAGAGCCATTCGCCGGCGAGCACCGGCTCGTGGGAGGCGGTCACGGTGCACACCAGGTCGGCTCCGGCCACCGCCGCCGCCGCCGAAGGCGCGGCTTCGACCGGCAGCCCGTGACGGGCGCTCTCCTCGGCGGCGAAGCGATGGGCGTTCTCCGGCCGCCGGCTCCACACCCGAACCCGGCGCAGCTGGCGGACCTCGCGGAGAGCGGCGAGGTGCGTGCGCGCCTGCACTCCGGCGCCGAGCAGCGCCAGGTCGCCGGCCTCGGCGCGCGCCAGCAGGCGGGTGGCCAGGGCGGTCACCGCCGCGGTGCGGATGGCGGTGATGGCGGCGGCGTCCAGGTGGGCGATGGGCCTGCCGGTCTCGGTCTCGAACAGCAGCACCGCGCCAAAATGCGATTCGTCGCCGCGCTCGCGGTTGCCGGGGAAGATGCTCACCACCTTGATGCCGGCGACGCTTACGTGCGGCTCTCCGGCAGCGAAGTTCGAGGGGGGCGAGGGCGAGGGCCGTGATGAGGGCGATGCTGGCGACGAGGGCGGTGCTGGCGGCGATGCCGGCGACGAGGGCGGCGGGACGGCGATCTGGCCCGGCATCATCCCGAGCAGCCCGGGCCTGCCTTCGAGCCGCATCACGCTGCGCAGCGGCTGCACCGCCGCGCCGAGCGCCAGGTCGCGCAGCGCCCGCTCCATCAAGCCGATGCACTCCGCCATCGGCAGCAGGCGCTCCACCTCCGCGGCGCCGAGGTACAGGAGCGGCTGCGGAGAGGGAAATGCAGTCATGGCGGCGTGGCGATGTCTCCATTATACAATCGAAGGCTCTTGCGGCTATACTTGACGCCTGCATCAACAGGCGTCGAACAGGAGCCGGGGGATCTCTGCCACAAAGAGCGCCCCCGCGGCCAGCCGGCGCCGCGCGGCCGTCCTCGTCCCGAAGCCCTCGAAGGGAGGCAAACGTTCATGCGCACCCATGCTCTCACCCTGTTCGGCCTGCTGATACTGGCAGCGGCGCCGGCCGCCGCCGCCCCGCATGTCATCGACGATAGCGACCGGATGGTGCTGTCCGGCAACGTTCCGGCGCTGGCGCGGCCGGAGCTCGACCGCGGCCGGACCAACCCGGCGCTGGCGATGGAACGGATGATCCTCCTGCTCGAACCGCGGCCGGGAGCGGAGGAGCGTCTGGCGCAGCTGCTGACGGAGCAGCAGGACCCGGCCTCGCCGCGCTACCACCGGTGGCTCACGCCGGAACAGTTCGGCGCGGAGTTCGGACCGGGCGACGCGGACGTCGCGCTCGTCACCGGCTGGCTCGAAGCCCACGGCTTCAACGTCGACGAGGTGGCGCCGGGCCGCGGCTGGATCAACTTCAGCGGCAACGTCTCCCAGGTCGAGAGCGCGTTCTCGACCGAGATCCACGACTACGAGGTCGACGGCGCGATCCGCCAGTCCAACGCCACGAACCCGTCGCTGCCGCGCGGCCTCACCGGCCTGGTGCATGGCATCGTCTCGCTCAACGGCTTCCCGCGGCAGGCGCTGCACCGCGTCGTCCTGCCGCTCCAGCAGGCGCAGCCGAGCTTCACTTTCACGGACGGCAGCCATTTCCTGGCGCCCGCGGACTTCGCGACCATCTATGACCTCGACTCGCTCTACAAGGGCGGCATCGACGGATCGGGGCAGAGCATCGCCATCGTCGCGCGCTCGGACATCAGCCTGGCCGACGTCCAAGGCTTCCGCTCCTTCTTCGGGCTGACGGCCAACGACCCGGTATTCATCCACAACGGTCCCGACCCCGGCGAGCGCAATTTCGGCGACGAGATCGAGGCCTTGCTCGATACCGAGTGGTCGGGAGCCGTGGCGCCGCAGGCCACGATCGACGTGGTGATCTCGGCCTCGACCAGGACGACCGACGGCGTGGACCTGTCAGCGCAGTATGCCGTCAGCCACAACCTCGCGGCGGCAATGAGCACCAGCTTCGGCTCGTGCGAGGCGAGGATGCGGCCGAGCGAGATCAAGTTTTACAACAACCTGTGGGCCCAGGCCGCAGCCCAAGGCATCACCGCGTTCGTCTCCTCGGGTGACTCCGGCGCGGCGGGCTGCGACTCCGCCGGCGGCAAGCGGGGCTTTGGCCTGGCTGTCAATGGCCTTTGCTCGACCCCGAACGATGTCTGCGTCGGCGGCACCGAATTCAACGAGGGCTCGAACCCGAGCGCCTTCTGGGCGGCGTCCAACCAACGCGACACCCAGTCGTCGGCGCTTTCCTATATCCCGGAGACCTCCTGGAACGAGAACGCCACGGTCCCCGGCGGGTCGGGCCTGTGGTCCAGCGGCGGCGGCGCCAGCAGGACCTACGCCAAGCCCTCCTGGCAGTCGGCGCCCGGCGTCCCGGCTGACCGCCGGCGCGACGTCCCGGACGTCTCGCTCTCGGCGGCCCTGCATGACGGCTACTTGCTCGGGCTCCAAGGCAAGATCGTCGGCCCGATCGGCGGCACCTCCGCCTCGTCGCCCGCATTCGCCGGCCTGATGGCGCTCGTCGTCCAAGCAAAGGGAGGGGCGCGCCAGGGCAATGCCAACCCCATCCTTTACCAGCTGGCGGCCAGCCAATACGCCGGCGGCGGCCCGGCCGTCTTCCACGACGTCACCAGCGGCAACAACAGCGTGCCCCGGCTGAAAGGCTTCGCCTGCGGCCGCGGCTACGACGAGGTCACGGGCCTGGGCTCGGTCGACGGCGCGGCCCTGGTCGCCAACTGGCCCTAGCAGCCCGTGGTGAAACTCCGCGCCACCGCGTTGCGGCGGCGCGGGGCCATCTGCGGCGTCGCCGCTCCTCGACGATGTCCCCGCATCGCCTGCGTCGCGGCTCCTGGCATCTGGCCCCACGGCG
>DATKFK010000293.1:0-6981 GCA_035544375.1 Thermoanaerobaculia bacterium | reverse complement strand
CGGCTGCGCGAGACCTCGACCGCGGCGTACGGCCACCAGGACCTGCCTTTCGAGATGCTGGTCGAGGAGCTGGCGGTCGAGCGCAGCCTGTCGCGCAATCCGGTCTGCCAGGTGATGTTCGGGTTCCACAACTTCCCGCTGACCGCCGTCGAAGCCCGCGGCCTGCGGCTCTCGCCCTTCACCCTGGAGCAGGTCGAGACCGGGACGGCGAAATTCGACCTGACCCTCTTCGCGTGGGAGCACGGAGCCGGCGTCGACGGCATGGTGGAGTACAACGGCGACCTCTTCGACCGGGCGACCCTGGTGCGGGCGGTGAGCCACTTCGAGGAGTTGCTGCGCGCGATCGCGTCCGCTCCCGGCACGCGGGTCTCACTGCTCCGCATGCTGGCGCCGGGGGAGCTCGCTCAGCTGCTCCGCGAGTGGAACGACACTGCGGCATCCTATCCCCGCGAGGTCAGCCTGCAGCAGGTCTTCGAGGCGCAGGCCGCACGCGATCCCGAGGCCGTTGCCCTGGTATCGGCGGCAGGCGCCGTCACCTACGGCGAGCTCAATGCCCGCGCCAACCGGCTCGCCGCCCGCTTGCAGGCATTGGGGGCGGGGGTGGAGTCGCGGGTCGGCGTCTGCCTCGAGCGCTCGGTCGCGGCCATCGTCACCGTCGTCGCGGTGATCAAGGCGGGTGCGGCCTACGTGCCGCTCGATCCCCAGTACCCGGCGGTGCGGCGCGAGCTGATGATGCAGCTCGCCGAGGTCTCGGCGCTGGTGACCCGGCGGCCGCTGCTGGGCATCTGGGCCGGCTCGAGCGTCCCGGCGCTGTGCATCGACGAGATGGGCGAGGACGGCCCGGCGGGCGAGAACCCGGCGAGCGTGGCAGGCCCTGACAATCTCGCCTACGTGATCTTCACCTCGGGCTCGACCGGCGTTCCCAAGGCGACGGCGGTGCCGCACCGTGGAGTGCTCCGCCTGGTGCTGGGCGCCGGCTACGTGCGCTACGGCCCCGAGCAGGTCCTGCTGCAGCTGGCGCCGCTGGCGTTCGACGCCTCCACGTTCGAGATCTGGGGCGCCCTCCTGCACGGCGGCCGCCTGGCGATCCTCCCTCCCGGCACGCCGACGCTCGACGAGCTCGCCGCGGCGATCGAGCGGCACGGGGTGAGCCTGCTGTTCTTGACCTCGGGCCTGTTCCGTCACTTCATCGAGGCGAGGATCGAGCGCCTGCAAGGGCTCGAGCAGCTGCTTTCGGGTGGCGAGGCGATGCCGGTGGCGGCAGCGCAACGGGTGCTTCAGGCACTGCCAGGCACCCGCTTCGCCAACATCTACGGTCCGACCGAGAACACCGTCTACACGGCCTGGTGTCCGCTCTCCGGGCCACAGGACGTCGGCGCGGCGGTGGCCATCGGGCGCCCGATCGACAATACCTCCCTCCACCTGCTGGACAGGCGCCTCGAGCCCGTCCCCATCGGCATCGGCGGGGAGCTCTACTGCGGCGGGGACGGGGTGGTCCGCGGCTACCTCGGGCGCCCGGACCTCACCGCGGAGCGCTTCGTCCCCGACCCCTTTGGCGTGGGTGGACGGCTGTACCGGACCGGGGACCGGGCGCGCTTGCTCGCCGACGGCCGCGTCGAGTTCCTGGGCCGGATCGATCAGCAGATCAAGATCCGCGGCTTCCGCGTCGAGCTCGAAGAGATCGAGCTGGTGCTGGCCAGCCACCCGGCGGTGCGCGCGGCGGCGGTGCGGGCCCACGAGATGGGCCCGGGCGACCGGAGGCTGGTGGGCTACGTGGTGGCCGTTCCGCCGGCGGCGGATCCCGCCGGCGAGAGCATGCGGCCGGTGGCCGAGCAGGTCGCGTCCTGGGCGCGCCTCTTCGACCAGGTCTACCAGCGGGAGCCCGCTCCCGCCGTGCCCGACTTCAACATCGTCGGCTGGGAGAGCAGCTACACCGGCGCACCGATCCCGGCCGAGGAGATGCGGGAGTGGCTGGACGACACGGTCGAGCGCATCATCGCGCTCGGGCCTCGCCGGGTGCTCGAGATCGGCTGCGGCAGCGGCCTCCTGCTGCTGCGTATCGCTCCGAGCTGTGCGGCCTACGTCGGCACCGACATCTCACGGCAGGCTCTGGACGGCTTGGCACTCGAAGTGGCGGCACGCGGCCTGTCCCAAGTCGAGCTGCTCGAGTGTGCCGCGGCCGACTTCTCGCGCATCGAGCCAGGGTCGATGGACTGCGTGGTGCTCAACTCGGTGGTGCAGTATTTCCCCAGCGTCGACTACCTGGCAGATGTGCTCGAGCGGGCCGTTGCGGCGGTGGCTCCGGACGGTTGGGTGTTCATCGGCGACGTGCGCAGCCTGCCGCTGCTGCAAGCTTTTCACGCCTCTGTGACGCTGTTTCGGGCGGCGTCCGAGGAGACGCTCGGGGAGCTACAGGAGCGAGCGGCGCAGGCGGTGGAGCGTGAGCCCGAGCTGGCTGTCCATCCTGCCTTCTTCCATGCGCTGCGTCGCCGCCTGCCGCAGATCGGCGGCGTGCGCGTGGAGCCCAAGCGCGGCAAGAGCCACAACGAGCTCAGCAAGTTCCGCTACCAGGTGCTGTTGCGGATCGGCGAGCCGGCTCGCCAGGGCCCGCCGGCCGGCTGGGAGGACGGTGCCGCCTTCGCCGGTGGAGCGCCGGCGCTACGGCGCCGCCTGGTGGAGGAGCAGCCGGCCGTTCTGGCGCTCGCCAACCTGCGCAACTCCCGGGTTGCGGCGGACCTGGCGGCGGCGAGGTTGCTTGCTGGCGAGACCGCCGGCTTCGCGGCGGCGAGCGGCGCGAGCTCGGCGTCCGAGACCGCGGCCGGGTTGCGGCAACGGCTCGCCGTCGCGGCGGCCGACTGCCTCGACCCGGAGGACGTGCGGACCGTCGCCGCCGGCGTCGGTTACGCGGTGGCGCTCGGCTGCGCCAGCGATGCGGAGGGAGGATGCTTCGAGGCAGTCCTGTTGCGCCTTCCCGAGACGCATCTCGCCATCGCGGCGGCAGCCGCGAATGCCGCGCTCGATCCGGGGACGGTGCTGGAAGCCTGGACCTCGGAGCCCGCGGCGAGCCGGTGGCCCTTGGATGAGCTCGCCAACGACCCGTTGCGGGCGCGGCGCCGCGAGGAGCTCGACACCGAGCTGCGGGGCTACCTGGAGGCGAGGCTGCCTGCATACATGGTCCCGGCGACGCTGCTGCAACTCGAGAGCATGCCGCTCACCCCCAGCGGCAAGGTCGACCGCAAGGCGCTGCCGGCGCCAGGGACACCGAGAGCCGGAACCCGGCTGGTGGCGGCGGCAGATGCGGTCGAGCGCGCGCTGGTGAAGATCTGGGAGCGGGTGCTCGGCGTCCCGGTCGGCGTCACGGACCGCTTCTTCGACCTCGGCGGTCACTCCCTGCTTGCGATCCGCCTGATGGCCGAGATCCGCGGCAGGTTTGGCGTCGAGCCGCCGCTGACCGATCTGTTCCTCTATCCGACGGTGCGGGAGTTTGCGGTCCGTCTGCGCCACCCCGCCCGGGCCGGTGGCGGCGCGCGGGTGGACCTGCGCCCGGCAGGTCGCCTGCCGCCGCTGTTCCTGGTCCAGCCGGGCCGCGGCGATGCCTTCTGCTACCTCGACCTGGCGCAGGCCCTCGCCGGTGAGCATCCTGTCATCGGCCTGCAGTCGCCGCCGCCGGACTCCGGCACGCACCGCGGGCGGATCGAGGCGATGGCGGCGGCCCAACTCGGCGAGCTGCGCCGGTGCCGGCCAACGGGTCCTTACCTGCTGGGCGGATGGAGCCTGGGTGGGGTGGTGGCCTACGAGATGGCCTGTCAATTGGCGCGGGAAGGCGATGAGGTGGATCTCCTGGCGCTGTTCGACAGCAGCCCAGGGAGTGCCGGCGATCTGCGGCCGCCGCCTGACGACGCCCTGCTGCTGCAGCTGTTCGGCGGCGTGCCGCTGCCTGCTCTCGAGGGCGAGGGGAGGGGGCTCGACCTGGATCGACAGCTGCAGCACCTCCTGGCGGTGCCGCGTCTCGCCCGCCTGTTACCGGCCGACACCGGCGCCGCCGAGCTGCGGCCGCTCTTCGAGGAGTTCCGGGACAACGCCCTCGGCCTTTGGCACTACCGTGCCACCCCTTACCGGGGCCGCGTCCTGCTGTTCCGCGCCGCACGCAGCCTCGCGCCCGAACCGGCGCTGGGCGCCGCCGATCCGAGGCTGGGTTGGGACGAGCTCTGTCCCAGCCTCGAGCTACGGGAGGTACCCGGCGACCACTACTCGATGCTGAGATCGCCTCAGGTCGAGGTCCTCGCCGGAATGCTGGCCGTCGAGCTTGCCGCAGTCGGGGCGCCGGCGGCCGCCGCGGTTGCGGCCGGAGGCGAGGGGAGATGAGAGCGCTCGAGCCGGCGGCGGTGCAGCCCCGGCGCCTTAGCCTGAGCGCGGCGAAGCGGCTGGATCTGCTGCTCGACGAGGGCTCCCTGTTGCAGCTGGACACCCCCATCCGCGGGATCATCGGCGGTCTCGGTAGCCTCGACGGCCGGCCGGTCGCGATCTTTACCGAGGATCCCGAGGAACGCGCGCCGGCCCCCAGCCCGTTGCGAGCGGAGAAAGTCTGCCGGATCTTCGATCTCGCCATCGATCACCGGGCACCCCTCATCTCGATGTATGGACCGCCGGCCGAGGACAGCCGCGGTGACGGCGGTCTGGCAGGGTGCCCACAGATCGCCGTACGCGCCGCCAGGTTGTCCGGGGTGGTGCCGCAGCTCGCGGTTCTGTTCGGCGTCTGCCGCGGCGCCGCGGCGTCGGCGGCGTCGCTGGCCGACTTCGTGATCTGCGTCGACGGCGAGGAGACCGACGCGGCGGAGCCATCCGACAAGGTTCCCTTCGCGATGAATGCCGCGCGGCGAGGATACTGCGATCTCGGCGTCGACAACGCGGCCGCGGCCCTGCTCTTCCTGCGAGAGCTCTTTTCCTATCTCCCTTGCGATGCACTCGAGCCGTCACCGCTCGGCAACTCGGACGACGATCCTGAGCGTAGGGTCGATTGGATCGAGGACCTGGTCCCGGTGGAGGGGTTCCAGGCATACGACATGACACGGCTTGTCCGGGGAGTGGCGGACGACGGCCAGTTCGTGGAAGTCATGTGCGAGTACGCGCGCAACATGGTCATCGGCTTCGCCCGCTTTGGCAACCGCGCCGCCGGCATTATCGCCAACCAACCTTCCCACCTGGCCGGAGTGATCGATTTCGACGCCGCCTGCAAGGCGGCGCGGTTCATGCGGTTCTGTGACGCCTTCAACATTCCGCTGATCACCTTCGTGGACGTGCCGGGCTTCCTCCCCGGCGTCCAGCAGGAGCTCTCGGGCATGATCCGTCACGGCGCAAAGCTTGGCTATGCCTGTTGCGAGGCGACGTCGCCCAAGATCTCCCTGGTCGTGCGCAAGGCGTACGGTGGCGCCTTCGCGGTCATGTGCAGCAAGCACATGGGTGGCGACATAAACCTTGCCTACCCGTCCGCGGAGATTGCCGTGATGGGACCCGAGGCAGCCGTCGGGTTGTTGTACCGCGAAGAGATCCGGAAGGCCGGCGACCAGGCGGATCAGGTGCGGGCGACGCTCGTCGCAAAGTACCGCGCCACGTTCTCGCATCCATACGCGGCGGCTGAGCTGGGGCACCTCGACGCCGTGATCCCGCCGCGGGAGACGCGCATGGCGCTGACGCGGGCTCTTCGCCAGCTCGAGAGCAAGAAGCCGAGAACTCCCCGCCGCAAGCACGGCAACGTTCCGCTCTGATTCGCCTCTTCGCCGGAGGCCCGCGGCGTGCGCTGGGTACATTGGCCTCATGAGCGCCACCGTCCTCTCCCGCGACCCCGAGGTAAGCGGTCAACGATCCATGGCGGCCATCATTCGGCCGCTGCCGAGGAGGTCCTCGGCCACCGTCTCCTGCTCGACCCACCGTCCGGCTTCCCGGATGGCGCGCAAGAGGTCCGTCGCGACCTCGTCCGGCGACGCGGCCAGCAGTGACTCGATCTCCGTCCGCTCTCCGTCGGGCAGCGGCAGGCCCGACTCCTTGAAGCGGTCGAACGTCGGCACATCCATCCGCCACGGCTCGATGGCGAGACCGCTGCGCCGGCGCAGGCTGCGCAGGATGAGCACGCCGAAGCGATCCATGTCGCCCCAGTGCGCGAGCGGCAGGCCGGGCGCCGCGCCGGCGAGCAGCCGCAGGAGCCGGACGACCGCCCAGTTGGCCTGGCCCTGGCTGAGCAGAACGATCTCGTCACGGCCGCTCTCGCCGAGCCATTCGACATAGTCGTTGAAGGTGGTCTCGTTTTCGATGCTGACGACTCGCTCGGCGCGAACTTCGGCGATGCGCGCATCGCGCAGGTGAAGCAGCAGCAACCGGCACGGCTCGCCCAGCTCGTGATGGATGGCCGGAGCGTCGAGACGCCGGCCCCGCTTCTCGAGGACCAGGTGACCGAAGCACAGGACGTCGATCGGCGTCTCGTTGCGGAAGATGCCCAGGCGCTCGAGCGCCAGGCGCCGGCGATCGGCGGGTTCGCGGGGCCCTTCGGCGGCGACGCTCCGGGCAAGCTCGGGAAGGTGGCGGAGCAGGGCGTCCGCCATCCACACGTAGCGCTGCCCGCCCGGCCGCAGGCCCTTGGTGGAGCCGGTGGCGCGCCGCGCGAAGTTGGCCAGCCGCACCGGCCGGTCGTTGCGCTCGGCAAGCTCGATCGCGCCGGCCACCAGGGCCAGCTCGTGCTCGAGGCCGGCAATGCCTTCGCGCCGCGCCAGCTCGAACAGCTCGCCGCGGCCGCCGGCCAGCCGTTCGGCCTGGCCGAGAAGAAACGCGGCCGCGGCGCCGGTCCGCCGCCCGGCGAGAGACAGCGCGCAGTCTGCCGCCTGCCGGCCGAGAGCCGACGCCTCGGCAAGCAGGTTCCGCGGCTGCCGTCCCGCCGCCGCGTACAGCACCTCCGAGAGACCGGGCCAGCCCGCGGCGCGGAGGCGGGCG
>DATKFK010000292.1:0-8200 GCA_035544375.1 Thermoanaerobaculia bacterium | reverse complement strand
CCAGATGCGGATGCCGGCGAGGTTGTCGACGACCGCCGCGAGCGTGCCGGCGGTTGCTCCCTGGACGAGAGCCATGGCCGCCACGAAGCCGGCGCCGCTGCCAAACCCGCCGCCGGAATTTTCGGCGAGCACCAGGTGACCGATGCCGGCTGGCCACTGCTCCCGTTTCGAGACCGACAGGTCCCAACCCGTCGCCATGCACCAGAGCGGCCCCAGGTCGGTCTGCAGGCCCATGAGCTCCGAGCGCTCGCTCACGGGAGAAAACGTCGGACCGTCGTACCAGAACCCGTCTCCCCCCTTGAAACCCTGCCCCGGCTGGCTGTCGGACAGGGCCGCCTGTGCCGTCCAACCGGCGCCGCCCAGGGCGAGCAGCCCGCAGAGGACCTCGCTATAGCGAGCCGTCAAGGTCAGGAGCTCGCTCGCGGACGGCATGCCTGGTTGGCGTAGGGCCAGGAGCCGGACCGCCAGCACCGATCCCCAGCGCATCTGCTCGTAGATACAGGACAGCGGCTCGGACAACCCGAAATACTGGAACATCGTGTCCGTGGCGGTAGCGCCGGTCTGGGTCTGCAGCAGGCCCAGCCACCACTCGACGATCGTGGTGGCCGGAAACGGCAGCCCGTCCCCGTTCACGGGAAACCCCGTGTCCAGCCACAGCAGGCAGGCGCCAATCATGTGCTGCCAGTTCGACGATTCCCCGGAATCGAGATATGCGGCAGGACTGAAATCGCTCTTCGCCCAGGTTTCGTACTGGCCGAGGGGGCCGGTGATCGGTTGCCCGGCGATGAGCGCGGTGAGAAGAGCGGGCGCCCAATCCTGCGGCTCCCCGTGCGAATCGGTCATGGCAGTTCTCCTGTCAATCGCACACGTTGATCGAACGACGAGAGACGTCGCGAGTCCAGCTGCCGGGAACGTCTCGGCTCAGCGCTTGGTAAAGATTTTCTCGGCCTGCTTGTTGAGCTCCTCCACGTGCATCGGATCGATCAGCTCCTGACGCGCCGCCTGGGAGATCGCCGTCTTGACGTTCTCTTGAGCACCCTCGAGCACCCGGGATCCGTAATCGGGCCACTGTCCCCGGGTTTCGGCATATCCCCCAAGATGCAGCGACAACGCCGTCGCATGTCCGCGTTGGCGTGCCTCCTCGTCGGTGCCGACGTGCGGGTAGCCGTGGATCAGCTTGCTTTGGACGTTGGCCATCGCGCCCCGGTCGTAGTTCCGGCCGCCCGAGGTCGTGGGATGGAGGCGATGAATCCGTTTGGGCAATGCCGCCGCGACACGCCTCAGCGTGGCCACACGGTTCTTCACGCCACCGCGGGCCAGGCCGCCGCGTTGAGCGGCGTCCGTGACCAGATGGTCGACCTCGACCGGCAGCGGCAGGCTGCGGCCCTTGTTGATCTCCTTTGCTCCCTGCAGGCGCTGCTGGCCGTAAGTGCCCCGCAGCGACGCGTCTTCGAGGAACTCCCGCGCGATCGCGATTCGGTTCGAGGCCCTGTACCTGGCGCGCTGGCTGGTGCGGGTGTTTCGCCGGCCGGCTGCCGTCCGTCGCTGCCTGGCCCACCGGAAGTTGTAGGAGACCAGCTGGCAGACGGGTGCCGCGGCCATCCCGCCCGCGGGCGCTCGCGCCGGTCCCAAGCCGGCGGCAGTGCGGGCGGGATCGCCGGCCGCGGCAACCTGAGCGATGCCCGCCCGCTGCCTGGCCCTGGCACCCATCGCTTCGGCCTCGTGCTCGAGGCCGGCGTCGTCGTTGACCGGCACTCCCGTGGCATGCCGCAGGGTGGGCTTCACCCGGCCTTGGCGCTGCTGCACCACGTGCCAGCTCTCGTGCGCCAGGTGGCGCTCCTGGCCCGGCGCCAGGTGGATCTGGTTGCCGCGGGCGAAGGCGAGGGCCTGCAGCCTTGCCGGCTCGGGCGAGCTCCGAAACACCCGCACGTCCGAGAGATCGAGGCGCGAGAGCCGTTCCTGCTCGGCACGGAGGGCGTCGGGAAGACGGGCGACGAGGCCGCCGAGGCGGTGGCCCACGAGACGGGCGCCAGGCTCGCCCTGCGCCGGCAACGACCGCGATCGCGGCGGACCGCCAAAGGGCCTGGTCCCCGGCAAGGGGCCGGCCGGCGCCGGTGTGCCGCTCACTGCCTTCATCGCCTGCCGGCGGCCGTGGCTGCTGGTGATCATGTCCTGACCACGCCGTTTCCGCGCCGGCCGCCGCGTGAGCGGCCAGGTGCCGCGAGCGGCGTTACCGCTCCTTCGGTTGCCGATCGGTTGCAGCAGCGCCCGAGCTGCTGGAGCTGGAAGCTGCACCGCCGGAAGCCTGCTTGTCCTCCGTTGCTCCGGCGCCGCCCCCCGAGCCTCCGGAAGAACCAGTGAGACTCATCGCGCTGGCGGCACTTGTGCTCCCCGAAGCCGAAGCAGTGGCGTCGCTGCTACTGCTCGAGCTACTGGAGCGACGTTTCTCATCCTCTATCACCGGCTGACGTTTCTTAGGCTCTTTCTTATGCTCTTTCGCCAGCTCGCCGAGATATTGAAAACCCCTGGCAAGGTCCTCGCCTCTTTTTGTCCGCGGCACCGAAGCCGCGGCGCGTGTACCACCGAAACCCCTGGAGCTGGCCGCCATGGGGTTGACGACCCCGTGAGGGATTTCCCAGTCGTAAGCCGGGCGGACAGACTTGCGTTGCTGATAATTAACTCTCTCTTCGCTGCTGCCGGCCGAGGAGCTCGCGGCCGACGCCGCGCTGCTACCGCCGCCATAGCTAGCGGACGCAGGGCTCGACGATGACGAGCTGCTCGCAGCATCGCTCGCGGCCGACGCCGCGCTGTTTGTGTCGCCAGAGCTTTTCTTTTCTCTGCGGACGCTGGCCAGGTAGACGTTCTTTTTGAATTCAACGACATGAGGGGTGGCAATGCCGCCGTGCTCGGCACCCGTCAAATCGACCCGCTTGACCGGACCGCCTACCTTGTTCCAGACCTGGTATCTCGTAACGGTCTTCGCGTTACTTTGAAACCTGGTGCCCGACGCATAGTCCCTTAGCACGCCGGAGTGAAACGTGTGCCCGCGCGACGACGCGGGCATCCTGTTGCTCCCAGTGGCCAAGCTTTTCGTAATCTCATTCTTTCGCTCCGCCCGGAGCTTGTTCGTTGCCGTGAGGGCTCTCCACTTGGCCGCGAACATGGCGATCTTCGGGTGAGAGCTCGGCGATGCGGAGCTGCTGGCCGAGGAGCTCGAGGACGACGCCGACATGCCGCCGCCAAAGCTCGCGGGCGCAAGGCTCTGCGCCGCCGAGCCGCTCGCCGACTCGCTCGCGGCCGCCGCCGCCGCGCTGCTGCTGGAGCTCGCGGCCACGAAGCTCGGCGATGCGGGGCTGCTGGCCGAGGGGCTGGCGGCCGCTGCCGAGCTCCCACCGTCAGATTGCGCGACGGCTGGGCCGGCCGGCGACGCCGGCAAGTCACCCGCACTCCCGCGCCTGGCTAGCGCGACGGGCGGGACCTCCCGCGAGGCCGCCAAGTCACTCTCGCTCCCACGCCTCTCGAAGCTCCGGGCCGGCGCGAGCGCAGCCGCGGTGTGAGCGGTGGACGCGCTGCTGGTGCTGGTGGACCTGGCTGCCTTTTGACCGGTCAAGGGCAAGCTCTCACCTCGCTCCCAGTGCGGAGAGTGCTCGAGCGCGACCTCACTGGCAAGGCCGGGGCGGCGGCATGAGCGGCAGCGTCACCCGGCGCTTGTCGTTGGGCGGCAGCAGGCTGTCGGTCTCGTCGCCGTCCGGCGAGGAGACGCTGACCGTGCCTTGGCCCTTCATCCGGCTCAACCAGGCGTCGAAGAAGATCTGGTCGCCGCTGTTGACAAAGAGAGTGAAGGTGGCGCTGTCCCCCTGCCAGGCCGAGAGCTTCATGAGCACCTCGCATGGGCTCACGACGACGGTGATCGACTCGGCTCCCGGCACCGTGAGCCGCACCTCCGTCACGCCTCCCCCTTGGGGTGGGAAGTGATCCTCGAGGACGTTGACCACTACCCGCGGCTGGTCGAGCTCCACCGTCAGGAAGTTGTTGTCCCCGAAAACGCCCCAGGTCCCGCACCCCTCCAGCAGCTGCAGCTTGCAGTCCGCGGCGCCTTTCCCGAGCTGGATCTTGATCGGATGAATCGCCATGTCTCTCCTTTGGGAGCGAGGGCCCGGAGCCGCCTCCCGGGGCTGGGAAGCGGCGCGCGCCTGCTCGTGTTTGGAATGCATCGTGCGATGAGGCTAAGCCTTGAAGACTCCTTTGAGATATTGGAAAATCTCTGATTTCACTTGCGACTTATGACGACGGCCCGTCGTCGAGTCCCCGGCCCTCTCCGACACCCACTTTTGCCGCGCCCGCCCTTGCCCTGCGGCCCGCCGGGCCAGGGACAGGCAGTGCCGCCGCGCGCAGGCCAGGCCCGGCCCAGCCTAAGAGTTTTTCTGACGAAAACCAGGAATCTCCCGAGCTTTGATTGGTAAACCGCTTACTATACTTAGCGCTCATCCTGAATACCGCTGATCGATGGCAGCTCGTCACGCAGGCCTGAGCCGCCGTCGGCATTTGTCTGCAAGGAGAAACAAGAACATGCCGCTCGCCGGCAGAATCGGTCAACTGGGAATCCTTTGCGAATGCGCCTCGTTCCGCCAGGCCCTGGGCCGGACGTTGAGAAACGAGGACTGGATCGAGCAGGTGATCGAGCTGGAAGACGACCGCGGCGCGGCGGGCACGACCTCGACGCTCGGCATCGACGTCCTGCTGCTCACGGTCTCGGTCGCGCATCATTCGAGCGAAGACACGCTGAAGCGGGTGCAAGACCTCACGCCGCGCCCCAAGGTCCTCCTGCTCTCTCTCGACGACGACAGCGGCGTGGCCTTGCAGGGTCTGCAGGCCGGAGCTCTCGGCCTCCTCTCGAAGCGCGCCCAGCTCGACGAGGTGCTGCGCGCGATCCAGCTGGTCCATTCGGGCCAGCGCTACCTGAGCCGGCCGTTCCAGCGCACCTTCGCGGACCGCTACCTGCGCGGCAAGCTGCTGGACACCCGCGGGGAGCACCTGAGCAGGCGCGAGACCGAGGTCCTCCGCCTCCTCGCCCTCGGGGCCAACCACCACGAGATCTCCCGCCAGCTCTGCGTCAGCGTCAAGACGGTCGACACCCATCGCGGCAACATCCTGCGCAAGCTCAAGCTGCGCAACAACGCCGACATCACGCGCTACGCCATTCGCAACGGACTGATCGACATCACCACGGAGAGCTGAATCATGAGCAATTCGACCCCGCTCGTGTCATGCCTGATGCCCACCCACAACCGTCGCGCGTTCATCTCCCGGGCCGTCGGGCTCTTCCTGGCGCAGGACTACACCCACGACGAGCTGCTCGTGGTCGACGACGGCAGCGACCCGGTGGGCGACCTGCTGCCTGCCGATCCGCGCATCCGCTATCACCGGCTGCCCGGGCGGGTGACGCTCGGAGAGAAACGCAACCTCGCCGCGGAGCGGGCGAGCGGCGAGATCCTGGTGCACTGGGATGACGACGACTGGATGGCTCCCTGGCGCCTCCGCTACCAGGTGCGGGAGCTTCTGGACTCGGGGGCGGACGCGTGCGGCCTCGCGCGCTGCTTTTTCCACGACCCCGCGAGCGGCCGCGCCTGGGAGTACCGCTACACCGGGACTCATCCCTGGGTCGCCGGCGGCACCCTGTGCTACACCCGGAGCTTCTGGGACACTCACCGCTTCGGCGCCCTCGGCGTGGGCGAGGACAACGACTTCGTCTGGCGGCACCGGCCGCGGTTGCTGCGGCTTCCCGACAGCCGCTTCTACGTGGCAACGGTCCACCCGGGCAACACCAGCCGCAAGCAGACCTCGGGATCCAACTGGGCGCCAATACGGCCAGAGGAGCTGCCTTCAAGGCTCGCCGCCTCCCTTACCCTCCCACCCGCTGCCGGCGGCGTCACGCCTGCTCCCTCCTTCTTTCCTCGCGACGACCACGCGTTCTATCGCCAGCTCATGCACGCGGATTCCATCCCGGCCGGGCCGCCGGCGCCCTCCCGACCCATTCGTCACTTTCCCCTTCGCCGCTCGATGCCGCCGGCGCGTTCCCCCGGCGTCGGGCGCGGCCGGGTCGTCGTGCGCCGGATCGGCTTGTAGGACAAGGATCAGAAAAAACCTGATCGAACATCCGCCCTTTTCCAATTACCGGCTGGCCGCACGCACGCTAGAGTCGCCGCAACAACCCTTGCTGCGGGTTCTTCACGGCGGCTCCGGAAAGGAGAGCGAATGCCCGTCACCACATCCTACCCTGGCGTCTATCTCGAGGAGCTGCCCAGCACGACCCACTCGGTGGTCGCGGCGGCCACCTCCAATGCCGCGATCATCGACTGGTTTCCCCAGGGGCCGATCGATCAGGCGGTCCAGATCACCAGCCTGAATCAGTTCAACGCCATCTTCGGGGGCGTCGCGTTCGGGGGCATCGTGGAGGGGAGCGAAGGGAGCTACGCCGTCCAGCAGTTCTTCTTGAACGGCGGCAGCACGATCTGGGTGGTGCGGGTGGTCCCGGCGGGGGGCGGGAGCCCCCCGGGGACGCCCGCGGTGCCGGCGGTCATGAGCTTGCCCCTCGTCGCCAGCCCTCCTCTTTCCTACCCCTATGCCTCCGTCTTCGCCGTGAACCCAGGGAGCTGGGGCAACAATCTCTCCATCGGCCTGAACGTGCAGCCAGCTCCCAACAATCAATCTCCCTCGAATTCCCAGCTGTACACGTTGCAGGTGGGCAGCACGCTTCTCCCGGCGACGCCGTCGTCGCCGGCCGTTCTCGAAACCTACTACAACGTCTCCCTCAACCCAAGCGATCCGAGCTTTGTCGCCAGCGTGGTCAACGGCGTGTCCCAGTATGTCACCGTCACGATCCCGGCGGCCCCCTCGCCTCTGACCTCGCCTCCGGACCTGGCCTCGCCCCCGGTCCTGCCCCCCACCGGCTCGCCGCCGGCGCCGGAGGTGTGGACTGCCCTGACCGACGGTCTCGACGGCAATTGGGCCCCGGACGGATCGGATTTCGCCAGCGCCATCGAGGCGCAGCTCGTCCCGGGGAACAGCACGCCTGTCCCGGGGAGCATCACGCCTTTCCTGAACCTGATCGCACCCCAGGTGTTCAACATCCTGCTCGTGCCGGCGGCAGCCATTCTCCTCTCGGAGGCGTCCCAAGCGGTCATCACCGCCGGCATCGCCTACTGCCAATATAACCAGGCATTCTTCGTGATCGACCCGCCTCCCCCGAGCACCATCGTGCAGAACCAGGTCCAGACAGCTTCCTATCCATGGCTCACCAGCCCACCTCCGCCGCCATCGACCCAGTTCGTCAACCCCGGGCCGGGCGACACGGACATCCTTGCCTGGGTCTCCAGCAACAACTACGTCAGCAGCGCGAACTACAGCGCCGCGACCTACTACCCCTGGCTGTCCATTCCGGACCCGGCGAACAACTTCCAGCCGCGCCTGGTGGGACCGAGCGGCACGATCGCCGGGATCTATGCCAGCAACGATTTCAACCAGGGGGTCTGGACGGCGCCGGCCGGCACCAACGCCGTGCTGCAGGGGGCGACGCTGACCACGGCGCTGAACGACGCCGACAGCGGCATCCTCAACCCCCAGGGAATCAACGTGCTGCGTTCGTTCCCCATTTACGGCAACATCGTCTGGGGAGCGCGCACCCTGGCCGGGGCGGACCTGCTGCAGAGCCAGTGGAAGTACATCAACGTCCGCCGGCTCACCGACTTCATCGAGCAGAGCCTGATGCAGAGCCTGAAATGGGCGGTCTTCCAGCCGAACGCGGCGCCGCTGTGGTCGTCGATCACCATGGAGGTGACCTCCTTCCTGTCGGGGCTGTTCGCCCAGGGAGCGTTCCAGGGCACGAGCGCCGCCCAGGCCTACTTCGTCCAGTGCGACGGCACGACCACCACGCCACAAAACATCCTCAACGGCGTGGTCAACGTGGTCGTCGGCTTCGCTCCGGTCTTCCCCGCGGAGTTCATCATCCTCCAGATCGAGCTGATGCTCGGTCAACCCCAGGCTGCTTAGGAGGAACCCATGGCCAGCGCCAGCGCCAGCACCCAGCGTGATCCGTTCCTGACCTTCAACTTCCAGGTGAAGTGGAACAACCAGTACGTCGCGGGGGTCTCCAAGGTGAGCGGACTCACCAAGACGACCGAGGCGGTGAGCTTCCGCTCCG
>DATKFK010000291.1:0-2480 GCA_035544375.1 Thermoanaerobaculia bacterium | reverse complement strand
TCAGGTGTTCCATCATCTTTTCCACTTCCGCTTCCTTCTGGGTCACGACCGCGATCGAGATCTCCGCGCGCTGGTGCAGATCCTGGAAACCGGTTTCGGCGATCGAGACCCGGTAGCGCTGGAAGATCCGATCGATCAGTGACTTGATCACTCGCCGCTTGTCCTTGAGGCTGCGGCTCTCCGGCAGGTGCAGCTCACAGCTGACGACGCCTACGATCATCGTCGGAATGGGGAAAGGGGCGTCGGAAGCGGAAGGCCGCCGCCACGAGGGCGGCGGCGGCGGGCCGGTCGATCAGAGGACCGGAGCCACCTCTTCGCGGACGTACGCCTCGATGAAGTCGCTCGGCTTGAGGTCTTGGAAGCGGTCGAGGCCAATGCCGCAGTCGAAGCCCGCGCGCACCTCGGACACGTCGTCCTTGAACCGCCGCAATGACGCGATCTTGCCCTCGTAGATCACCCGGTTGTCCCGCACCAGGCGCACGGCGGCGTGACGCGGGATCAGCCCCTCGACCACGTGACAGCCGGCCACCGTTCCGACCTTGGGCACCTTGAAGGTGTCGCGGACCTCGGCGCGGCCGGTCGCCACCTCGCGGAAGGTCGGTTCGAGCAGGCCGGTCATCGCCTTGCGCAGCTCGTCGAGCAGCTCGTAGATGACGGTGTGCAGGCGAACGTCCACCTGCTCCTTTTCGGCCAGCTCGGTGGCGCTGCGCTCCGGCCGGACGTTGAAGCCGACGATCACCGCCTTGGAAGCCGAAGCGAGCAGCACGTCGTTGGTCGAGATGGCGCCGACGCCCGCATGGATGACCTGCAGCTTCACCTTGTCGGTCGAAACCTTCGACAGCGCGTCGCGCAGCACCTCGACCGAACCCTGGACGTCGGCCTTGAGCACCACCGGCAGCTCCTTGACGTCGCCTTCCTGGATGCGGTTGAAGAGCTGTTCGAGCGACAGCCGGCCCTGCGTGGGGTTGAGATCGCGGCTGCGCACCTCCTGCGCCCGGTACTCGGCGATGCCGCGGGCCCGCGACTCGTCGTCGACCACCTGCAGGAGGTCGCCGGCGTCCGGCAGGTCGTTGAAACCGGTGACCTCGACCGGAGTCGAGGGACCGGCTTCCTGGGCGCGCCGGCCGAGGTCGTCGCTCATCGAGCGGACGCGGCCCCAGGTGGCGCCGGAGACGAAGACGTCGCCGATCTCCAAGGTGCCGTTCTGCACCAGCACGGTCGCCACGATGCCGCGCCCGACTTCCTTGCGCGCCTCGAGCACGGCGCCCTGCGCCTGGATGTCCGGGTTGGACTTGAGCTCGAGGATGTCGGCGGTGAGCAGGATCATCTCGAGCAGCTCCGGAATGCCCTGCTTCTTGAGCGCCGAGACCGGCACCATGACGGTGTCGCCGCCCCAGTCCTCGGCCATCAGGCCGCGCTCGGAGAGCTCGCGCTTGACCCGGTCGGGATTGGCGTTGGGCTTGTCGATCTTGTTGATCGCCACGACGATCGGCACGCGCGCGGCGCGGGCGTGATCGATCGCCTCGATGGTCTGCGGCATGACGCCGTCGTCCGCGGCCACCACCAGCACGACGATGTCGGTCACCCGGGCGCCGCGGGCGCGCATCATGGTGAACGCCTCGTGGCCCGGGGTGTCGAGGAAGACCACCTGGCGGCCGTGGACGTCGACGTGATAGGCGCCGATGTGCTGGGTGATGCCGCCGAACTCGCTCTCGGCGACCTTGGAGGAGCGGATGGCGTCGAGCAGCGAGGTCTTGCCGTGGTCGACGTGGCCCATGATGGTCACGACCGGCGCCCGCGGCACCTTGCCCTCGACCGCCGAAGCCCCGACGGCTCCCGGCGCGCCCTCGCCCGCCTGGCCGAGCTCCTCGTTGAGCTGCACCTCCTCTTCGAACGACACCACCATGGTGTCGACGCCGAGGTCCTTGGCGAGCTGCTGCGCCAGCTCCGGCTCGATCACCTGGTTGATGTTGGCGAGGATGCCGCGGTCGAAGAGCGCCTTGATGAGGTCGCGCGCCTTGACCCCGAGCTTCTCGGCGAACTCGCGCAGGGTCATGCCTTCGCCGATCATCACCGTGCCCTGGGGCGGCGCCTTCTTGAAGGTCAGGAGCTTGCCGCCCTCGTCCTCCTTGCGCTGGGCGCGGCGCCGGCGGCGGCCGCCGGTCCCGTCGGCAGCTTCCTCGACGCTGTCGATGTCCTCGTCGATCGTGCCCTTGTAGGCGCTGAGGTCCTCCTCCTCGGCGGAGCGCAGTCCCGGCTTCTTGACGCCCTTGGCCTTCTTCTTGTTCTTGTCCTGCTTGGGCGGCGTCTCGATGACCCGCTCGCCTCGCCGGCGGCTCGCCTCGCCGGTGCCGGAGCCAGGGCCGCCAGGGCCGCCGGCGGCAGGGCCGGCCGGCGCCGGCCTGGCAGCGCCGGCCGCCTGGCCCGGGGCGCCGGGACGGGTGCCGAGCGGCGACAGCCGGCTTGGCGCGGCGCTCCCG
>DATKFK010000290.1:0-6123 GCA_035544375.1 Thermoanaerobaculia bacterium | reverse complement strand
CCGGTTCGAGCTTGTGACATTCTTCACGAGCGCCGGGAGAGGGCTTGCCGCCGGCGCCGAACGCACAGCGCCGGCGCGGGCCTGCCCGCCGCCGCCAGGCGCGCGGGTCTGCCCACAACTTCCCTGGCGGAGGTAAGGCCTCGTTGCCCGAGCAATACTACCCTGTCCTATTGACTCTCGGGATCGCCGCCGTTCTCGGCTCGGTGATCCTGCTGCTGTCCCATCTGATCAGCACCCTGGGCGGCAACCAGACCGGCGGCCGCGTCAAGCGCACCACCTACGAGTCGGGCATGCCGCTGCTCGACCGCTCGCACAAGCGCATCTCGATCGCCTTCTTCCTGGTGGCGATCGACTTCATCGTCTTCGACCTCGAGGCGGCCTTCCTCTACCCCTGGGCGCTGATCCTCAAGCGCGGCGGCTGGCAGCTGTTCGCGGCGGTGATGGTCTTCATCTTCCTGATCCTCGTCGGCTACGCCTACATCTGGATCAAGGGCGGCCTCGACCTGGGGCCGCTGCGGGAGCAGCGCCGCCGACCCGGCCAGCTGACCTTCGGCGGCAGCGCGGCCGCGGACCGCGCCCTCCACGTATGAGCGACCCGGCCGCTTCGCCCTCCCCCTCCCCCGCCGTCTCGGACGCGGCCGCCGCGCCCGCCGGCAGTACCGAGCCCGGCGGCGAGCGGCGCGAATTCAGCGCCGCCGCCCGCGCCCAGCTGCAGGAGCTGTTCAAGCGCTACCCGACACGCGAGGCGGCGCTCATCCCGGCGCTGCACATCGCGCAACGCGAGTGGGGCGGCTGGCTGCCGGACGCCGCCATCGCCGCCGTGGCGCGCGAGGTCGAGCTGCCGGCGGCCAAGGTCTACGGCGTGGTCACCTTCTACGATCTGCTGCATCAGCACCAGGTCGGCCGCCACCGCATCCGCATCTGCACCAACCTGCCCTGCATGCTGCGCGGCTCCGACGAGATCATGGCGGCGGTGCGCCAGCATCTGGGAGTCGGCGAGAACGAGGTGACCCCCGACGGGCGGTGCTCCTACGTCCACTTCGAGTGCCTCGGCTCGTGCGACACCGCGCCGATGATGATGATCGACGACACCTACCACGAGAACCTCACCCCCGAACGGGTGCGGCAGATCCTCGGAGACCTCGACTGATGGCGGCCGCGGCCTTCGAGCCGGTGCTGACGCGCAACGTCGGCAACCCCGCGGCGCTGACCCTGGACGGCTACCGCAAGGGCGGCGGCTACGAGGGGCTCGCCAAGGCCCTGAAGATGGAGCCCGACGCGGTCATCGACGAGGTGAAGCGGTCGGGCCTGCGCGGCCGCGGCGGCGCCGGATTTTCGGCGGGAATGAAGTGGAGCTTCATCCCCAAGGGCAAGGGCAAGCCCAAGTACCTGGTGTGCAATGCCGACGAGTCGGAGCCCGGCACCTTCAAGGACCGGCTGCTGATGGAGAAGGATCCGCACCAGCTGATCGAAGGCTGCGCCATCTGCTGCTGGGCGGTCCAGGCGAGCACCACCTACATCTACATCCGCGGCGAATACACCTACGCCAACGGCGTCATGGAGCAGGCGATCAAGGACGCCTACCAGGCGGGCATCCTCGGCGACAGCGTGCTCGGCTCCGGCTTCAAGCTCGACGTGTACATGCACCAGGGCGCCGGCGCCTATATCTGCGGCGAAGAGACCGGCATGATCGAGTCGCTCGAGGGCAAGCGCGGCCAGCCGCGCGTCAAGCCGCCGTTCCCGGCGGTGGTCGGCGCCTTCGGCGCCCCCACGGTCATCAACAACGTCGAGACCCTCGCCAACGTGCCGCACATCGTGACGCGCGGCGCCGACTGGTTCAAGTCGATCGGCACCGACGAGCGCAACACCGGCCCCAAGCTTTACGCCATCTCCGGCCACGTCGAGCGTCCGGGCACCTACGAGACCGCGATCGGCATCCCGTTCAGCGCGCTGCTGGACCTCGCCGGCGGCATGTACCGGGGGGTCACGCTGAAGGCGTACATCCCCGGCGGCGCCTCGGCGGCGATCCTGACCGCCGACCAGGCCCACCTGGCGCTCGACTTCGACACCATGGCCAAGGCCGGCTCGATGCTGGGCTCGGCCGCGGTGATGGTGATGGACGACAGCACCTGCATGGTGCGCTCGGTTGCCCGCCTCGCCAAGTTCTTCAACCATGAGTCATGCGGCCAGTGCACCCCCTGCCGCGAGGGCACCAACTGGCTCGAGCTGCTGCTCACCCGCATCGAGCACGGCGAGGGTCGGCCGGACGATCCGCAGCTGCTGCGGTCGGTCTGCAAGAACATGAACGGCACCGCCCTGTGCGCGCTGGCCGAGGCCGCGATCGGCCCCGTCGATTCGCTGATCAAGCGCTTCCCCGAGGAGGTCGATCAGCACATCCGCGACCGCGCCTGCCCGTTCCCCCACCGCCGCCACTTCTCGAACGGAGCCTCTTGACGTGCCCAAAGTCACCATCGACGACCGCACCGTTGAGGTCGAAACCGGCACCAACCTGATCGAAGCCGCCTTCAAGGCCGGCGTGCAGATCCCGCATTACTGCTACCACCCGCGCCTCTCGGTCGTCGGCCAGTGCCGCATGTGCCTGGTGAAGATCGACGGCATGGGGAAGCTGCAGGCGGGCTGCGCCACCCAGGTGATGAAGGACGGCATGGTGGTGCACACCGAGCTGCCCGAGGTCAAGGAAGCGCAGAAGGGGATGATGGAGTTCCTGCTCATCAACCACCCCCTCGACTGCCCGATCTGCGACCAGGCCGGCGAGTGCGGCCTGCAGGACTATGCGTTCAAACACGGCGTCGCGTACTCGCGCTTCCAGTTCGAGGACAAGCGCACCTATCCGGGCCGCGAGCGCATTCCGCTCGGCGCCAACGTGCTGCTCAACATGAACCGCTGCATCCAGTGCACGCGCTGCATCCGCTTCACCCAGGAGATCGCCGGCACCGGCGACCTGGGGTTCTTCCACCGCGGCGCCCGCACCGAGATCGGCACCTTCCCGGGCAAGAACCTCGACAACCAGCTGGCCACCTGCGTCGTGGACATCTGCCCGGTGGGCGCGCTCACCTCGACCCGCTTCCGCTTCGCCGAGCGCGTCTTCTACCTCGACAAGAAGCCTTCGCTGTGCACCGGCTGCGAGGTCGGATGCAACGTCACGATCGAACATCGCCGGGGCGTCATCAAGCGCTACAAGCCGCGCTTCAATCCCGACGTCAACGATTACTGGATGTGCGACTACGGCCGCGCCACGTTCGAGCGTTTCCGCGGCGGTCCCGGCACCCCCGGTGACGTGCCGCGCCTGACCGCGCCGCGGCTGCGGCGCGACGCCGGCGGCCTCGGCGTCGTCACCGAGCCGCTGCGGCCGCGCCCCGACCTGGGCTCCGGGCCGCAGTCCGCGCCGGCCTCGCGGCAGGCGCCGGCGCCGACGCCCGTCTCGTGGAAAGAGGCGCTGGACGCCGTGGCGCGCCACCTGCGCAGCCGCAGCGCCGAGGGCGCCGTCGCGCTGCTCGGCTCGGGCTTCCTCACCACCGAGGAGGCCTACCTCTTCGCGCAGCTCGCCGAGGTCGCGGGCACGCCGCACCGCTCGGTCGCCGTCGATCTCGGGCCGGAGCGCCACATCCCCAACCTGCAGGGCGGCATCACCGGCCGCGAGGCGGCGCCCAACCGCCGCGGCGCCGAGCTTGCCGGCCTGGCGGCCCAAAGCGTTCCAGCGGCTGCCGAGGCAACCGCCGCCGCCGCTGGCGACGCGTTCGACGCCGACAGCCTGCTGCATGGCGACGCCGCGGCGCGGTGCGCCGTGCTCGTGGTGTGCGACAGCGACTTCGGCGCGGCGGCCTACGACCCGGGCGTCGTCGAACGGCTGCGGCGGGCGCAGGTGCTGATCGTCTTCGGCTGGGCCGACTCGCCGCTCGCCCAGGCCGCCGACGTGGCGCTGCCGGTCGCCACCCACGCCGAGAAGGACGGCACCTTCGTCAACGTCGAGTGGCGCGTGCAGCGCTTCGAGCGCGCCTTCCCGCCGCCCGGCCAGGCGCGCCCCGCCGTCGAGGCGCTGTGCGAGCTGCTGGCGCGCTACGACGCACGCTGGGCGAACCTCGCCGCGCCGGCAGTCTTCGATCGCCTCGCCGCCGAGCTGCCCGCGTTCGCCGGGATGGCCTGGCAGCAGATCCCGGCGACCGGCGCGCCACTCGACCTGCCCGCGGCGCGCGCCGTCCCGGAATCCCACGTCCAAGCGCCCGAAGACACGGCGGTCGGAATCTAGTGTCCCGCTCCGCTCGACAGGGGGAGGCGAGATGAGCGCCGAGCTGATCGGGACCGCGGTCAAGCTGGCGGTGGCCCTCGGCATCCTGCTCAACGTCGTGCCGGTGATGGTGTGGGTCGAGCGCCGCGGCAGCGCGCTGATGCAGGACCGGCCCGGTCCCAACCGGCTGGGGCCGCTGGGTCTCTTCCAGGCCCTGGCCGACGCGCTCAAGTTCATGTTCAAGGAGGACGTGACGCCTGCCGCCGTGGACCGGCCGCTCTACCTGATGGCACCGGTCATGGGCTTGCTGCCGGCGTTGACCACGTTCGCCGTCGTGCCTTTCGGTCCCGACGTCACGGTGCGCGGGCATCTCTACTCGCTGGTGATCGCGCCGGCGCAGACCGGCGTGCTGCTGTTCCTGGCTCTCGCCAGCCTGGGCGTCTACTCGCTGGTGATGGCCGGTTACGCCTCGAACAACAAGTACTCGCTGCTGGGCTCGATCCGCGCTTCGTCGCAGCTCATCAGCTACGAGCTGGCCCTCACCCTGGCGGTACTGGCGGTGATCCTCCCGGTTTCGTCGTTCCGGCTCGCCGACGTGGTCGACTACCAGGTGCGCCACGGCTGGAACGTGCTGCCGCAGATCGTCGGCTTCCTCGTCTTCCTGGTCGCCGCCTTCGCCGAGACCAACCGCCTGCCCTTCGACCTGCCGGAGGCGGAGTCGGAGCTGGTGGCCGGGTTCCACACCGAGTACAGCGCCATGCGCTTCGCGACCTTCTTCATGGCCGAGTACATCTCCATGACCTCGCTCTCGGCGCTTGGCGCGACGCTCTACTTCGGCGGCTGGACGCTGCCGTGGTTCCACCCCTCCGGCTTGATCGGGGCCGTGCTGGGCCTGGCGGTCCTGTTCGGCAAGGTCGCCTGCTTCCTGGCTTTCTTCGTGTGGGTGCGCTGGACGTTCCCGCGCTTCCGCTATGACCAGCTGATGCGCCTGGGATGGAAGGTGCTGCTGCCGCTCGCCATCGCCAACCTGATCGCGGTGGCGGCGCTGACCCTGGGCGGCGTGCTCTAGTGCTCATCCCGCCGCGGCGGACGGGACGTGAGATGGAGGGAGCCTTCTAGCATGGAAATGGCGATCTTCGCCCTGTTCGCGCTGCTGGCGCTGGGGTCGTCGCTAGTGGTGATCGCGCACAAGAGCCCGATCTACTCGACGCTCAGCCTGGTGTTGACGCTGTTCTCGGTGGCCGTGCTCTTCGTGCTGCTGGGCGCGCCGTTCATCGCCACCCTGCAGCTGCTGATCTATGCCGGCGCCATCCTGGTGCTCTTCCTGTTCGTCATCATGCTGCTCAACGTCGGCGGGCGCGAGGAAGGCATCCCCAGCGGCCATCGCATGCAGCTGGCCACCGCCGTGCTCGGCGCCCTGGTCTTCACCGGCATGCTGTGGCTGCTGCTGCGCCCGGCACTCGGGGGGCTGCCGCACGCGCCGCTGACCGAGGAGATGGTGTCGCTGACCGGCCTCGCCCAGGAGCTGTTCGCCGAGTACCTGCTGCCCTTCGAGATCGTCGGCCTGCTGCTGCTGGTGGCGGTGATCGGCGCCACCGTCATCGCCCGCCGGCCGACGCCTCAGGAGCTCTCGGGCGGCGGCGTGGCGGGGGCCGCCACGGCCGCCTTGCCCGAGCCCAGCCATGCAGCCTGGGCCCACGAGGCCGACCGTGCGGGCGGGGGGGCGCGGCCGGCGTCCATCCCCGGCGGGTCCGGGTCCGGCGGAGGCAGGCCGTGAGCAGCGTGCACCTCGTCAACGAGAGCATGGCGGTGCCGGTCGGCTGGTACCTGATGCTGGCGGCCGTGCTGTTCGGCATCGGCACCATCGGCGCGCTGAC
>DATKFK010000289.1:0-7765 GCA_035544375.1 Thermoanaerobaculia bacterium | reverse complement strand
TGGCGCGGCGATTCCTGCAGGATGACCTCGAGCGTCGGCCAGACGTGTCCCTCGAGCAAGTGCCCGCCGCGCACCGTCGCGTCGCCGCGGCCGATCACCACGTGGGCGTGGACCTTGGGCTTGCCGTTCTCGAGCGCGATGTCGCCGTTGAGCGACAGCACCTCCACCTGCTCCTCGAGGCGGATGCGCCGGTACTCGCGGAGATCGCGCTCGAAATAGCCGAGGGTGACGTCGGAGAACGCGCCGATCGCGGTCAGGTGGCTGCCGCCCAGTCCGTGCTCGAGCGCGAAGGCGGTCAGGCCGCCGATCACCTCGTCGCCGCGCTCGAAGACCAGCGCCCAGACCGCCGGACCCGGGGGCTGCGACATTCGCTTCGCTTTCATGGCTCGCCTCTCCTGCTTGGGCCACCCCTGCCACCGATTCCCGGGCGCTCGGGCCCGCCGCGACGGCCCGCTGCCGGCGGCGTCGCATTCGCCGGTTCGGTCCCGGCCGGGCCGCGCCTGGCCTGGCGGCGCGCCGGCCGGCGGCCCCGCAACCTGCCGCCCGCCAGCCAGCCGAGCACCGCCCCGAAACCGAGCGCCCCGGCAGCCGTCAGCGCGACCGCGGCCAGCGGCCACGCCGGCGCCTCCATCGCCGCCTCGGCCGCGTGCGCAAGGTCCGCCAGGTCTGCCGCGCCGGCCGCGTCCGCGGCCCCGGCCCCGGCCGCATCCCCGGCCCCCGCCGCCGGCCGCTGCCGCAGAGCCAGCTGCAGGACCTGCGCCAGGTGCAGGCCGCGGCGGCGGGTGCCCTGGGCGATCTGCTCGCGGCAGCTGAAGCCGTCGGCGACGATCCAGGTGTCCGGCGCCGCCCGGCGCACCGCCGGCAGCAGCACCCGCTCGCCGCAGCGCATCGACACCTCGTAGCGCTCGCCGCGCTCGAAACCGAAGGCGCCGGCCATGCCGCAGCAGCCGGCGTCGAGCACCTCGCAGTCGAGGCCCAGCTGCTCGAGGGCCGCCTTCTCGCCGCCGAGCCTGCTCAGCGCGCGCTGGTGACAGTGCGCCTGCACCAGCGCCTTGCGGCGCCGCCCGGGCAGCCGCGGCGGCCGCCACGCCGGGGCCTCCTGCGCCAGGAGCTCGCCGAGCAGGAAGGATTGCCGCGCCAGGCGGCCGGCGTCCTCGTCGTGCGGCAGCTGCCGCAGCAGCTCGTCGCGGAACACCGCGAGACACGAGGGCTCGAGAGCGACCAGCGGCGTGCCGGCGCGGATCTCCGCGCGCAGCGCGCCGAGGGTCAGGCGCAGCTGGCGGCGCGCCAGGCGCAGCATGCCGTGGTCGTAGAGCGGCCGCCCGCAGCACAGCGGCTGCTCGGGGACCACCACGCGCCGGCCCGCCGCCTCGAGCACCTCGACCGCCGCCCGCGCCGCCGCCGGCTGGAAATGGTTGTTGAAGGTGTCGGCCCACAGCACGACGCGCGGCCCGTCCGGGTTGGGCCGGACGCCCGCCCGCTCGCGCGCCCGCCACCAGGCGCGGAACGTCTGGTTCGCGAAACGCGGGATGCGGCGCTGCGGCGCCATGCCGGCGGCTGCCTTGGCGAGACCCGAAAACCAGGGCGCCTGGGTGGCGAAGTTGACCAGCGGCGCGATCGGCGAGGCGAGGCGCGCCCACCAGTGGATCAGGCCGAAAGCGTAGGCCGAGCGCGGGCGCAGCCGGCCCGAGTAGTAATGGTGCAGAAACTCCGCCTTGTAGGCCGCCATGTCCACGTTGACCGGGCAGTCGGATTTGCAGCCTTTACAGGACAGGCAGAGGTCGAGCGCCTCCTTGACGCTCTCGTCGCGCCAGCCCTGCCGGCCGATGGCGTCTCCCTCGAGCATCTCGAAGAGCAGGCGGGCGCGGCCGCGGGTCGAGTGACGCTCCTCGAGCGTCGCCATGTAGCTCGGGCACATGACCCCGCCGTCGCTCTGCAGGCGGCGGCACCTGCCGACCCCCACGCAGCGCAGCGCGGCGTGCGCGAAGCTGCCGCGGTCCTCGGCGAAGTGCAGGTGGGTGGCGGGATCCCACGGACGGTAATCGACTCCCAGGCGCAGGTCCTCGTCCGGGGCGTGGGCGCGCACCACCTTGCCGGGATTCATCTTCCACGCGGGGTCCCAGAGCGCCTTGAACTCCGCGAACGCCGACACCAGCTCGGGGCCGAACATCTTCGGCAGCAGCGCCGCCCGCGACTGGCCGTCGCCATGCTCGCCCGAGAGCGAACCGCCGTAGCTGACCACCAGGTCCGCCGCCTGGTCGATGAAGGCCAGGTAGCGGTCGATGCCGGCGCGGCTCTCGAAGTCGAAGTCGATGCGCATGTGGACGCAGCCCTGGCCGAAGTGGCCGTAGAGCGCGGAGTCGTAGCCGTGCCGCTCCTGCAGCCGCCGGAAGTCGCGCAGGTAGGCGCCGAGACGCGCCGGCGGCACCGCCGCGTCCTCCCATCCCTCCCAGGAGTCGGCCATCCCCGGCACGAAGGCGGTGGCGCCGAGCGCGGAATCGCGCACCTCCCAGATCCGCTTGGCTTCCTGCTGGCTTTCCATCACCTGCGCCGACGGGGCGCCGGGCCGGCGCCGCAGGGCCTCGGCCATGTCCCGCGCCCTAGCGTCGGCCTCTTCCTGGCTGTCGCCGCCAAACTCGACCAGCAGCCACGCGCCTCCCGGCGGCAGCTTGGCGACGCTGTCGGGGTGCAGGTTCTTGGCGCGCATGAAACCGACCAGCCGGTGATCGAAGCCCTCGAGGCCGATGGGCCGCCATTCGAGGATCTGGGGGACGTGGTCGCCGGCGACGAAGACGTCGGCATAGGCGAGGACCGCCAGGGTGCGGTAGGGCGGGCTCGGCACCAGCTTCAACGTCGCCTCGAGCATGGTGACGCAGGTTCCCTCGGTCCCCACCAGGGCGCGCGCCACGTGGAAGCCGTTCTCCGGCAGCAGCTGATCGAGGTTGTAGCCCGAGACGCGGCGCGGGATGTCGGGATAGCGCTCCCGGATGAGGCCGGCGAAACGGTCCCGCAGCGATGCGAGACCCGAGTAGATCTGGCCGCGGCGGCCACCCTCGCGGACGATCTGCGCGAGCTCCTCGTCGGAGGTGGGGCCGACGCGCAGCCGCAGGCCGTCGTAGGTCAGCACGTCGAGCGCCTCGACGTTGTCGACGGTCTTGCCGGCCATCAGCGCGTGCACGCCGCAGGAGTTGTTGCCGATCATGCCCCCCAGCGTGCAGTGGTCGTGGGTGGCGGGATCGGGACCGTAGGTGAGGTGATGGCGCTCGGCGGCCTGGCGCAGCGTGTCGAGCACGATGCCGGGCTCGACGCGCGCCTGCCGCCGTTCCGGGTCGAGCGCCAGCAGCCGGTGCATGTACTTCGAGAAGTCGAGCACCACGGCGACGTTGCAGCACTGGCCCGCGAGGCTGGTGCCGCCGCCGCGCGCCAGCACCGGAGCGCCGTGCCGGCGGCAGGCGGCCACCGTCGCCTCGACGTCGCCGGCGTCGCGCGGCAGCACCACGCCGATCGGCACCTGCCGGTAGTTCGAGCCGTCGGTGGCATAGAGCGCCCGGCTGCCGGCGTCGAAGCGCACCTCGCCGCGCACGGCGGCGGCGAGCTCGGCGGCGAGCGCCGCGGCGCCGGCAAAGGGCGGCGGCGTGACCCGCCGGCCCGAGTGCGGCGAACGCAGCAACGCCCCGGGACCTTCCCCGGCCGGTGCCGCGGCGGCAGCGGCGGCAGCGGCAGCGGCGGTGGTGGCGGGGATGGCGGGGCCGGAGCCGGGACCGTTGCCCGGGGGAGGCGGCGGTGACATGCGCGCGATCATAGCGCCGGTGTCACCCGCTCGCGGTGCCGCAGCCCCGCGGCAGGGACGGCAGGGAAGAGCTAGAATGAGCCGTCGTTTCACGGATCGCACGCAGAGGAGAGAGCTCATGGGCAGAGGCACGAAGGGTGTCCGGCTGGTGCTGTCGTCGGCGGCGGCAGTGGCGGTGGTCCTGGCCGGTTGGTTGGCGGCGCTCGCGCTGGCGGGCGGTGGTGGCGGCGGCGTCTTGAGTCAGCGGGCGGCGGTGGCGCAGCAGCAGGATTTCTCGAAGGTCGAGATCAAGGTCACCCCGGTGGCCGGCAAGGTGTACATGCTCGAAGGGGCGGGCGGCAACATGGCGGCCTCGGTGGGGGAGGACGGCATCCTGCTGGTCGATGACCAGTTCGAGCCGCTGGCGCCCAAGATCCGCGCCGCGCTTCTGGGCATCGCCCCGGGCGGCAAGCTCAGGTTCGTGGTCAACACCCACTGGCACGGCGACCACACCGGCGGCAACAGGGTGTTCGGCCTCGAGGCGCCGATCCTCGCCCAGACCAACGTCCGGAAGCGTCTGTCGGCCGAGCAGACGGTGATGGGCAACAAGGTGCCGCCGTCGCCCAAGGAGGCGCTGCCGGTCCTCACCTACGATCAGTCCGTCTCGGTGCATTGGAATGGCGAGGAGATCAAGCTGGTGCACTTCCCGCACGGCCACACGGACGGCGACACCATCGTC
This sequence comes from Thermoanaerobaculia bacterium, assembly GCA_035544375.1. Taxonomy (GTDB): domain Bacteria; phylum Acidobacteriota; class Thermoanaerobaculia; order Multivoradales; family UBA5704; genus JASLEW01. The sequence goes on along the minus strand of DATKFK010000289.1, from coordinate 3,257 downwards.
TTCTTCACCGGCGCGAACGTCGTGCACATGGGCGACGACTTCTTCGCCGGCCGTTACCCGTTCATCGACCTGGGGACAGGGGGCAGCGTGCAGGGCCTGATCGACAACGTGGCGAAGGCCCTGGCCCAGATGCCCGCGGACGCCAAGGTGATCCCCGGCCACGGGCCGCTCTCGGCCAAGGCGGACCTCGAGCGCTTCCACGCCATGCTGGTGACCACGACCGGCATCGTCCGTCACCGCATGCAGGCAGGCGAGAGCCTGGAGAAGATGCAGGCCGAGGGCCTGCCGGCCGACCTGGCACCCTGGGGTCAGGGCTTCGTCGATGCCAAGACCTGGATCCTGACCATCCACGACAGCCTGGCCAAGGACGCGTCAGCCAAGGCGCCGGCCGGCCATCCTCGGCGCTGAGGGCTCTCGCCAGACCGCGGCGGCCGGCCAAGCGCCGACTGGAAGGTGAAATTCGGGATCACCCCCACGTCAGGCGCGCCCAGGCTCGGCCGGCCCCCGCGGTGCTTGGTCCCGCCGCCGGATGCATGTAAACTCACGCATGTACGCTGGTGGTTCAACCAAGCCCGCGGCCGACAGGTCCAGGGGGTACGATCGATGGCACACTCCGTCACGCGCCGCCGCAACGGCCTGCCCGGGTTCACGCTCGTCGAGCTGCTGGTCGTGGTGGCCATCGCCGGGGTGCTGATGCTCATCGGCGCGCCCGCCCTGATGAACGTCGTCGCCCGCTACAAGGTCCACTCCTCGGCGCAGACGCTGGAAATGCTGGGGCGCCAGGCGCGCTACGAATCGATCAAGCTCAATCAGCCGGTGACGCTGGTCGCCGACACCAGGCGCAACCAGTTCTACGTCGTCTCCGGCACCATCGCCGGGATGCCCCCCTGGAGCTTCCCCAACGGGCTGGGAGACATCCCGCCCACCCAGCGGGTGGCGGTGTGGCCGCTGCCTCGCGGGGTCTCCTTCGCCATGGTGCCGGCGACCTCCTGTACGGCGGGCTCGTTCTGCCAGTCGTTCCAGTTCGCCTCCGACGGCTCGGGCACGGGCGTGCCGGTGGTGTTCAGCACGCCCAACCAGCCGAGCTACAAGGTGACCCTGGTCACGCAGGCGACCGGCAAGCTCGCCATCCAGTAGAGCGGCAAGCTCGCCATCCAATAGACCGGTCAGCAGGGCGGCATCTCCCAACCCGCGCGGGCGCAGTCGGGGAGGCCGACGCCGTGCAGCCAGTTGCCCAGCACGGTCAGGCCGGGATGGGCGCGTGCGAGGGCCGCGGCGGCATCGCGCGCTTCCGGCCACCGCGCGTCGGGCTGCGGGATGCCGGGTTGCCAGCGGCGCACCAGGACCGGTGCGGGCTGGCCGCGGATGCCGAGCAGCTCGGCCAGCTCGCCGTGCGCCAGGCCTGCGAGCTCGGCGTCGGCCAGCTCGACCAGCGCCGCGCGGCGGCGGCCGCCCACCATGACGGTCAGCAGCACCCGCCCGGCGGGCGCGCGGTCCGGAAACAGCGTGGAGGAAAACAGGCAGCCGAGGATCCGGCGCCCTTCGCGATGGGGTGCGAGGAAGCCGAAGCCGTCCAAGGGGTGGAGCACCTGGCCGCGATCGTAGCCCAGGGCGACGACGGCGACCGGGGCGTGGGGGATGCCGGCGATGGCCGCCAGGCTGGCGGGCACGGCATCGCCGCCGGCCGCGGCGCCGCAGGCGCCGGCGGCCCCCGAGGCCAACCCCGCGAGCACGGATGCGGTGGCCGCGGCCGGCAAGGCCGACACCAGGCGTGGCGCCGCGAGGAGCAGCCGGCGCCCGCCTTGCGCCGCCCGCACCGTGAAGGCGCCGCCCTCGCGGATCGCCAGCTGCGCGGCGCAGCCGTAGCGCACCTCCAGACCCTGGGCGAGGCGCCGGGCGAGCTCGGCGAAGCCGCCGCGGTAGGCGATGAGGCGGCGGCCGCCGCGCGGCCGGCCTGAGGCGGCGCGGGAGCTGCGGCGGGTGGCATGGAGCATGCCGCGCACCAGGCTGCCGTGCTCGTGCTCCAGGGAATAGGCGCGGCTGAAAGCGTAGCCGACGGCAAGCTCCTCGGGGTCGCCGGCGTAGATTCCCAGCCCGATGGCGTCGGCGAGCGGCAACACCTCGCCGCCGAGGCGCCGCCCGAAGAACGCGGCGAGGCTCTCGTGGGGTCCGGGTCCGCGGCGCCGCCAGGGCTCCGTGGCCAGCCGGGCCTTGCCGCGCCAGGAGAGCAGCGGGCTGGTCAGCAGACCTCGCGGTCCTGCCGGCAGGGCCACCAGCCGGCCATGGTGCACGACGAAGCGCCGCCGCGCCGCCGGGGCGGCGGGTATCAGCTCGCCGGCGCAGCCGGCGGCCGCCGCCAGCTCGCGCAGCGCCGGCGCTTCCTGCACCGTGTTGGGGCCCAGCTCGATCAGGAAGCCGGCGCTGGCCGCGGTCGCCATCGCCCCTCCCGGGCACTCGCCCGCTTCGAGCACCAGCGGCCGGCGGCCGGCGCGGAGCAAGGCATGGGCTGCCGCCAGGCCGCTCATGCCGGCGCCCAGGACCAGCGCGTCGGCGAGCTCGACGGTCACGGGCGCTGCCGGCACGGTGGGCGCGGGGTCAGCGCGTCGCCGCGGGGACGGCGCGGGCTGCCGGCGCATGCTTGCCTTTTGCGGCGGCCGGGCCGGGAGCGGCTGGCTGCGCCGAAAGGCGTTGCACGAGCTCGACGAAGGTCCGGGCGTTCTCGACCGGCGTCATCGGCAGGATTCCGTGCCCCAGGTTCACGATGTGGCCGCCGCCGGCGCCTTCGGCGAGCAGGGCCGCCACCCGGCGCTCGATCTCGGCGCGCGGCGCCAGCAGGGCGGCCGGATCGAGGTTGCCCTGCAGCACCCTGCCGCCTGCCAGGGGGCGCACCCGGCCGAGCGGCAGGCGCCAATCCACCGACAGGACCTCGACCGGCAGGTCGCCCAGGGACTCCAGCAGGTGGGAACCCCCGTGAATGTAGTAGATGAGCGGCGCCTTGCCGCGCAAGCCGTCCACCACCTTGCGCAGCGGCGGCAGCGCCAGGCTGCGCCAGCGCTCGGCGTCCAGCAGGCCGCCCCAGGTGTCGAACAGCTGGATTGCCTGGGCGCCGGCCGCCAGCTGCCCGCGCAGGTAGGCGAGCGAGGTATCGGCGATGCGGTCGAGCAGCAGGGCGAGCCCCTCGGGATCGCCGTAGCTCCACGCCAGCAGGTGCTCGAAGTGGCGCGAGCCGCCGCCCTCCACGAGATAGGCGGCTAGCG
>DATKFK010000288.1:0-3652 GCA_035544375.1 Thermoanaerobaculia bacterium | reverse complement strand
TGCCGCAGCGGATCGATCGCGGGCCGGGACTTGCAGACCCGCCAGGCCAGTTTCCGGAGGCTCGATCCAAAAGCGGCGGCGCTCGAACGGATAGAGCGGCAGCTCGAGACGCCGCCTCTGCTCCCCGCGCGAGAAGGCTGTCCAGTCGATCGCGATGCCGGCGAGCCACAGGCGGCCGAGGGCGCCGAGCAGGAATGCGGCATCGTCGTGGCGCTCGTGCGCATGGGGGAGCGAGGGCAGCGCGAGCCGCGCGCGCCCGGCGGTCGGGTGCTGCAACGCGAGCGCGGTCAGCGCCTGGCCCGGACCGATCTCGAGGAGCACTCGCGCGGGGTTCTGCCACAGCTCGCCGAGCCCCTCGGCAAACCGCACGGTGCCGCACAGGTGACGCGCCCAGTAGGTGGGGTCCTGCGCCTCCTCCGGGCGCAGCCAGGTGCCAGTCACGTTGGACAGGCAGGGGATGCGCGGCGGGGCCGGGCGCAGGCACCGGGCCTGTTCGGTCAGGCGCGCGGCCACGGGCTCCATCCAGCGCGAATGGAAGGCATGGGTGGTGGCCAGCCGGCGGGTGGTCACTCCCTCCGCCGCCAGGCGGCTGGTGAGACCGGCAATCCCGTCTGCCGGACCGGAGACGACGCACAGATGCGGTCCGTCGACAGCGGCGAGATCGAGGCCAGCGGCGGTCCCCTCGGCCATGGCGCCAGCGAGCCGATCTCGCACCTCGTCTTCGGGCAACGGCACCGCGAGCATGGCGCCCGCCGGCAGCTCTTCGATCCAGCGTGCGCGCTCGGCGACCATCGGGAGGGCCTCTTCCAGCGCGAAGATCCCGGCCAGGCAGGCCGCCACGTATTCGCCCAGGCTGTAGCCGAGCAGCGCCTCGGGCTCGACCCCCCAGGACATCCAGAGCCGCGCCAGGGCGTAATTGACGGCAAAGACCGCCGGCTGAGCGAAGCGAGTGCGGTGGAGGCGCCGGGCCGCGGCGCCGGCATCGCCGCCGCGTCCGAGCATCCGGCGCAGGTCCAGGCTGCCGTCGGCCGCCCGCGCGCCGCCCGCGAACAGGGCGTCCCGGAGCTCGCGCCCGCAGCGGTCGCCGAGGATGTCGAAGCAGCGGTCGAGCTCGGCGCGGAAGACCGGCTCGCTGTCGTAGAGGCCGCGGGCCATGCCGGGGTAGTGGTCCCCGACGCCGGTCAGCAGAAAGGCGACGGTGCGCCGGCCTCCCCCCTGCACCCCGCTCAACAGGCGGCGCGGGTCGCGCTCGGCGAGGATCCGTCGCGCCTCGCCGCTCGTGGCGCAGACCAGAGCGCGGCGATGCGCGAAAGCCCGCCGGCCCTGCTGGAGCGTGAAGGCGGCATCGGCGAGCTCCGCCTCTGGTTGGCGCTCGATCCAGGCCGCGAGGCGCTCGGTCACCGTCTCGAGCGCGGTCTCGGTGGGAGCCGACAGCACGAGGAGCTGCCAGGGCCGCGACGCCCCGGACGGCGTGCGCTCCGGTGCCTCCTGGAGCACCACGTGAGCATTGGTGCCACCCAGGCCGAGCGAGTTCACGCCCGCCCGCCGCGGCCCCCTGCCGTCCTGCCAGTCGGCGAGCCGGTCGTTGACGTAAAACGGGCTCGCCGCGAAGTCGATCTTTGGGTTGGGGGTCTCGAAGTGAAGGCTGGGCGGTATCTCGCGATGCTCCAGCGCGAGCACGGCCTTGATCAGCCCCGTCACCCCCGCCGCCGCCCCGAGGTGGCCGACGTTGGTCTTGACCGAGCCGATGGCGCAGCGGCCGCGGTTCGCTGGCTCGCCGAACGCCCGACAGAGGGCCGTCACCTCGATCGGGTCGCCCAGGGCGGTGGCGCTGCCGTGGCACTCGACGTAGCCGATCGAGCCTGGCTCGGCACCGGCACGGGCGAGCGCTCTCGCCACCGCCGCTGCCTGCCCCTCGACGCCAGGCGCGGTGAAGCCGAGCTTGCGCGAGCCGTCGTGGCTGAGCGCGCTGCCCAGCACGACGCCGTGGATGAGGTCGCCATCAGCCAAGGCGTCGGCGAGCCGCTTGAGCACCACCACCCCTGCGCCGCTGCCGGGCACCGCGCCATCGGCCCGGGCGTCGAAGGCACGGCAGTGGCCGTCCGAGGATTCCGTACCCGCGGGCTGGTACAGATAGCCGGCCCGCTGTGGCACCCAGATCGAGACGCCTCCGGCCAGTGCCGCGTCGCAATCGCCCGCGAGCAGCGCCTGGCAGGCGAGATGGACGGCCACGAGCGAGGTCGAGCAGGCGGTCTGCACGTCCAGGCTGGGCCCGCGCAGGCCCAGCCTGTAGGAGACCTGGGCGGTCAGGAAGTCGCGGTCGGTCGCGATCAGGAGCGGGCCCGCTCCGACCTCCTCGACCAGGCCGGGATGAGGCAGGAGGTTCGTGACGAGATAGCTCGACACCGACATGCCGGCGTAGACGCCGATGGCACCCGGGAAGCGCTCGGAGTCGATGCCGGCGCTCTCCAGCGCATGCCAGCAGCATTCGAGGAAGAGCCGGTGCTGCGGGTCGGTCAGCTCGGCCTGGCGCGGCGGGAGCGCGAAAAAAGCGGCATCGAACAGGTCTTCGCCTCCGACCATCGCGCGCGCCTTGACGTAGCGGGGATTGCCCACGAGCTCGGGCGGCACGCCCGCGGCGAGCAGCTCCGCGTCAGAGAAGAAGGAGACCGACTCGACGCCGGCGCGCAGGTTGCGCCAGAGCTCCGACACGTCCGCGGCACCGGGAAAGCGTCCGGCCATCCCGACGATCGCGAGGCCGGCGGGCTCGGGCGGGTCGCCGCGACCGTGGCGGCCGAGGGCGGCGTGCAGGCTCGCGGCAGCAGCGGGCGGCGGGAGCGCGGCCACCTGTGCTCCCCTCCTCTGCGCACCGATGTGCTCGGCCTGGCTGGCGACGGTGGGGTGGCTGAAGAGGTCGATGAGCGACAGCTCTACGCCGAGCGTTTCCTCGAGGCGGCCGTGCAGGCTGACGAGCAGCAGCGAGTGGCCGCCGAGCTCAAAGAAGTGGTCATGGACGCCCACGCGCTCGACGCCCAGCACCGCTTGCCAGATCGCCGCGATCTCCCGCTCGCAGTCGGTTGCGGGCGCCTGGTAGCGGCGCTCGAGCGCGGAATCGGCCGCGGGCGCGGGTAGCGCGCGCCAGTCCACCTTGCCGTTGGGGGTCAGCGGCAGGTGGGGGAGCACGATGAAGGCGGACGGCACCAGGGGCCGAAGGAGCCTGTCCTCCGCGCGGGCGCGCAGCTCGGCGCTGCCGAGCGGGCGCTCGCCCGTGCCGACCACGTAGGCCACCAGCCGCTGCTCCCCGCGCTCCTCGCACATCGCGACCGCCGCTCTCTCGACTCCCGGCAAGGCGGCAAGCGCCGCCTCGACCTCGCCCAGCTCGACGCGGAAGCCCCGCACCTTCACCTGCCGATCGGCCCGCCTGGCGAAGGACACCTCGCCGTTCGGCAGGTAGCGCCCGAGATCTCCGGTGCGGTAGAGACGGGAGCCCGACTCGGACCAGAGGTCGGGCACGAACCTGGCCGCCGTCAGGTACGGATCGAGGTAACCTCGGGCGAGATAGGGCGAGCGGATCGCGATCTCACCCAGCTCCCCGATGCCGGCCAGGTTGCCGCCGCGGCCCAGCACCACGAGCTGGACTCCATCGATGCCA
>DATKFK010000287.1:0-4591 GCA_035544375.1 Thermoanaerobaculia bacterium | reverse complement strand
CGCGGGGCCGACGGCAGGATGATCCCCGACTCCTTCCTCGCATACCGCGAAGTGCACCGCGTGATGCTCGCCAACGGCGATGACAAGCCGATCTGGATGACCGAGCTGAGCTGGCGCACGACGAGCGCGGTCTGCTCGGAGGGCATGTGGGCCGGGCAGAAGCCCGAAGGAGTGAGCGAAGAAACGCAGGCGACGTTCCTGCGCCAGGCCTACCACTGCCTCGCACAGGACCCCTACGTCCAGGTTGCGCTCTGGTTCCCGCTCGAGGACCAGAACGGCTCCACCGCCGGCCTTATTCGGGCCAACGGCTCGCACAAGCCGTCCTTCGAGGCGATGCGCGAATACGCCCACAAAGGCGACAGCCTCCAGGAACCCTGCGGCACCTTCACGGGACCGGCGATCGACGTCAGATCGCCCTCGAACCACTTCGCCTACAGCGGCCCGCTGCCGATCGTCGTCTCGGCGAGCAGCAAGGTCGGCGTGTTCCGCATCCGCCTGGAGATCGACGGCAAGCTGATCCGCAACTACGACGGCGGCAACTACCCGCAGCTGCTCTCGGGGCGCCTGGACTGGCAGCACGCCAAGCACATCTCCTACGGGCGCCACACGCTGACGTTCCTGGCCTACGACCGGCTGCGCAACGTCACGCGGCGCTCGATCACGATCATCCACCTGAAGCCGAAGCCCAAGCACCACCGCCGGCGCTCCCACCACTAGCCGCCGGGGCGCGGCCGCCCGCTAACCTGCGCGCTCGTGCAGCTACGGCCCACGCGTCTTGACGGCCTGGTGGCGCTCGAGCCGGCGGTTCACGGCGACGAGCGCGGCTTCTTCGTGGAGACCTACCGCCACGAGTGGCACGAGGCTCTCGGCATCCCGGCGCAGGAGCGCTTCGTGCAGGACAACCACTCGCGCTCCTCGCGCGGGGTCGTGCGGGGCATGCACTTCCAGATCGGCGACGGGGTCGCCAAGCTTGTCCGCTGCGCGCGCGGGGTGATCGTCGATTTCGCCGTCGACCTGCGCGCGGGCTCACCGACCTACGGGCAGTGGGAGGGAGTCGAGCTCGACGGTGAGAGCATGCGCGAGCTGTTCGTCCCGGTCGGCTTCGCCCACGGCTTCTGCGTGCTCTCGGAGACGGCCGACGTGCTCTACAAGCAGACCGCCTACTACGACCCCGCGGTCGAACGCGGCATCGCGTGGGACGACCCGGACGTCGGGATCGAATGGCCGCTGCCTGTCGAGGAGCTGATCGTCTCCGACCGGGACGCGGAAGCGCCCCGCCTGTCGGCGATCGCCGACGAACTGCCGTTCCGGTGGCATTCTTAAGCCGGATGGCGGCAAGGCTTCGCGAACGGACCAACGGCTTCACGGTCACCGCGGACCAGTACCTGGTGCTGGCGCGGGTCGCGCTGGGCGCGCTGACGCTGATCGTGCTGACCGGGGCGGCCGTGCGGCTGACCGGCTCGGGCCTCGGCTGCCCGACGTGGCCGAAGTGCTACGGCAACTACTACCCGCCGCTGAACACGCACTCGGTGATCGAGTTCTCCAACCGGGCCGTGAGCGTGCCGGTGGTGATCGCGGCCGGCCTGGCGTGGCTGGGAGCGCTGCGCCGTCGCCCGTACCGCCGGGACCTGATGTGGAACGCGGCGCTGCTGCCGCTGGGCGTGATCTGCCAGGCGGTCCTGGGGGGCCTGACGGTCAAGGGCCAGCTCGACTACGGCTGGGTGATGGCGCACTTCGCGCTGTCGATGCTGATCCTGCTGGCCGGCGTCGTGCTCGTGTGGCGCAGCGGCATCGAGTTTTCAGAGGATGAGGATGGGGAAGGCCACGTCGCGGAGAAGCGCGCTGGTGGCGCCTTTCATGCGCTGCCGCTGGATCGCGGCCTGCTGCGGGCGCTGATCGGCCTCGCCGCGCTGGGCGCGCTGACGATCTTCGCCGGTACCGCCGCGACGGCGGCCGGCCCGCACGCCGGCGGCTCGCCGGGGCAGAAGATCAACCGGCTCTCCTTCGACGGCACCGGCACGATGGACTTCGTGATCCACCGCCACGGCGAGATCGCCTTCGTGTTCGCCCTGGCCGCTGTCGGCGCGTGGTTCCTGGCCCGCCGCCGCCAGGCGCCCGAGGGCGTGCAGCGCCCGCTGACCGTGCTGTGCTGGCTGCTGCTGGCGCAGGGGGCGGTCGGGCTCGACCAGTACGAGACGCACCTCCCGGCGGGCCTCGTCTGGGTCCACGTGTGCCTCGCCAGCGTGTCCTGGATCGCGACGCTGTGGGCCGCCTGCGCCGCCGGCGCGGCCGACGGCAGGCTGTGGGCACGCGCCCGCCGCGGCTCCCGGCGGGCGCCGGTGCGGGACTTCGCGCCGGTCGAGTTCCCCGGAAATTAGGGGCTTTTATGAGCGAATGTCCCGTGTTTTCGGGGCTGTCGTCCGAATCAGGGGTTAGCCTGCGCGCAGCAAAGACACTCGAGAAGGGAGTGGCATGACCAAGAACGACCTAGCTGAGAGGGTCGCTTCGAAAACCGGCATGAGCGCCAGCCAAGCACGAGGCGCGGTCGAGGCGGCGATCGAAACGATCTCCGACGAGCTGGCCTCCGGCGGCGAGGTCGCGCTTGCAGGCTTTGGCAAGTTCAGCGTCAGCCAGCGGGCCGCACGTACGGGGCGCAATCCCTCTACCGGTGCCACGATCCAGATCGCGGCCTCGAAAGCGGCGAAATTCTCCGCCGCCAGCGCGCTGAAGAAGCGGCTGAACCCCTGATAGGAGCGGGTCGGCCGGCGCTCCAGCCGGCCTCTCGGAAGGACTCGAGTGTCACCGGTTCGGGCCGAACCGGTGACACACGTTCCCCGCACGCGGGGCGCAGTTCTCCGGCAATCCTTACGACTCGGTAACCGCTCGTTTAGCCGGGGGCGCGAAGGTGGTGTCACGAACCTTCCTCCTCGACGATGGGTGGTATCGATGGATCCCGATGACGATCGGCCGGCCGCAAAGCGCTACCCCTCGCTGGTCGCGTTCTACAGCGCCGACTCCGCGCGGCTGGCCTCGCGCGAGCGCGACGTCGGCCTCTGGTGGCGCAGCGACGAGGAGGGCCCGATCCATCGTGCGGCCTGGGTGCAGGCGACCGGCGAGCTCTACCTGGTCAGGCTCGGCCCCGCCGCCGAGGGCGGGGGCGGCGTCGAGGTGATCGCGCACGTCTCCGATGCCGAGGCGCTCGAGAGCGCCCTGCGCGGCTGGCGCGAGCGCTGCGGGATGCCCGGCTCGCTGCAGTGGCTGCGTGTGCGCGCGGCGCGGCTGGGGCGGCTCGGCGCCCCAGCGAAGAAGCCGCGGCTGGCCTTCGGGGCCGCTTCGACGCTGCTCGTATAGCCGTCCAGGTTCTCATGCGACGAGCGTGAGCTTCGCTGGGGTGGGGTGTCTCACAGGTGTCCTGACCAAAGATGCCGCTACGACCAAGGCGGCGCAAGGAGGAATGCCAGATGAGACGGATCCTGACCGCGGTGCTCGCATCCTCGCTTCTGGCGCTCGCCATTCCCGCGGCGGCGTCGGCGCACCATGTGAGTCGCCACGAGACCGCGCGCCAGGCGCGGCACCACCACCGCCGCCACCACCGCGCGCACACCGTCGTGTTCGCGCCGAAGGTCGCGCCGTCCGGCACGACGACCGGCACCGAAACGCCCAAGCCGCCGAGCGAACCGGCTGCCACGATCGCCTCGTTCGAAGGCGGCGTGCTGAAGCTCACGCTCGCCGACGGCTCGACTGCCTCCGGCAAGGTGACTGAAATGACCGAGATCGAGTGCGCCGGCGAACGCCGCTTCGAGGACGAAGGGCCGGGCTTCGAGCACGAGGACGGCAACGGCAGCTCCGGCGACGACAACGGCTCCGGTGACGACAACGGCTCCGGCGGCGACAACGGCTCCGGCGGCCCGGGTCAGTTCCACCACGACGACGAGCAGATGCCGCAGGGCGAAACCAGCTGTGGCACCACCTCGCTCGTGCCCGGCGCCAAGATCCAGGAGGCCGAGCTGAGCATCAGCAGCGCCGGCGCGATCTGGGAGAAGATCGAGCTCTTCCCGCAGTCCTAGCGACGGCGAGGTGAGCAGGACGAACCGGGCCCGGTGGCGACGCCGGGCCCTTCGTCGTCCACCTGCCGGGGCGCGATGCGATGCGAGATTCGTCCACACCAGGAATGTTTTGGCCCGAACGGGGTTTGGGCCGGTGAGGGCGACGGACGCGCACCCGTCGCCCTTCCTTCGTGCGCCGGTGGGACCGGCGCCGGCCCCACCCAAATGAGTCCACGTCTCTCGATCAGGCCGCTGACGACGCTTTCGGACCGCCGGCTGGCGGAGCTTGCAGCGGGCGGCGACGAGCGCGCCTTCGAGACGCTCATCGGACGCCATCGCGTGGCGCTCGAGCGTTACTGCTGGCGGCTGGGGCTCCCTGACCACCGCGCCGAGGATGTGCTCCAGCAGGCCTTCACACGCGCCTGGCTCTCGCTTAGGCGTGGCGGCGACGTCGGCCGGCCGCGCCCCTGGCTCTACCGAATCGTCCACAACGCCGCGTTGAACGCCCACCGCAGCGCGCGCCTGCGCACACACGACTCGATCGA
>DATKFK010000286.1:0-8219 GCA_035544375.1 Thermoanaerobaculia bacterium | reverse complement strand
GGCGGGCGGCAAGCGTGTGGCGGCAGCGCGGGCCGGCGGCGACAGCGGTGCGGCGGCGGCGCCGGCCGCACTCTCGCCGCCACGCCGATCTCCCCGGGCAGCTCCTGAGCCGCCCGCCGGTGCCGGCAGCGGGGACGAGCGTTCGCCCTCGTCGCCCTCGCCTTCGCCTTCGACCCCGGCCGGTCCGGTTTCGGTCCCCGCGGCCTCGCCAACCGGTCCGGGCTCGGCCGGCGGCGGGTCCCAGGCCGGCGCGTCCGCTGTCGGCGCGTCCCCTGCCGCGGCGACTTCCGGCCCCACCGCCACGGCGGGTGCCGGCGCCGGCACCGCCGCCGGTGCCAGCCCCGGGGCCGCCGCCCGGATCATGGCGGACGGCGGCACCTATGTCGGCGAGGTGAGACTGGCCGACGGCGGCGCCGTCAAGCTCTCCGGGATCGCCTGGTCCGACACCAGCCCGGTGGCGGTGATCAACGGCAAGCTGCTCGGCCCCGGGCAGGGCATCGACCAGGTGACCGTGGACAAGATCGAGCGGGACCGGGTGACGCTGCGCCACCGGTCCGGTGCGCTCTTCTATCTGCGGCTGAACTGACGTCACGCGCTGGCACGAGCCCGCTCCGCGACCCGGCGAGCCGCGCCGGAGCGATGAGGAAGTGCGAAGAAGAGGAGGAGGATCTGGATGGGCGGCAAGCCGATCACGCACCTGTTCACCGACCTGGGAGGAGTGCTGCTCAGCAACGGCTGGGACCGCCGGCTGCGCCACCTCACCGCCGACCATTTCGGCGTCGATAGCGCCGAGATGGACGAGCGGCACCACCTCACCTACGACACCTACGAGTCGGGCAAGATGGGGCTCGTCGCGTACCTCGACCGGGTGATCTTCTATAAGCCCCGCGAGTTCTCCACCGAAGACGTCATCGCCTTCATCCTCGGACAGGCGTGCGCCTTCCCGGAGATGATCGACCTCGTCTGCCGGCTGAAGGCCCGACATGGCATCAAAGTGGCAGTGATCAGCAACGAGGGACGGGAGGTGACGGGCGACCGCATCCGGCGCTTCCGGCTGGACGGCTTCGTCGACTTCTTCATCGTCTCGGCCTACGTCCACTTCCGCAAGCCTGACGAGGACATCTTCCGCGTCGCGCTGGACATCGCACAGGCCGAGCCGCGACAGGTGGCCTACATCGAGGACCGTCAAATGTTCGTGGAGGTGGCAGCGAGCCTGGGCATGCACGCCATCTGGCATCGCAGCTTCGAGTCGACCCGTGACCAGCTGGCGGCGCTTGGTCTGGCGCTCGACGGGCCGGATACCGCCGGGAAGGAGGCGACCTGATGGCGGTCCAGGCAGTGCCGAGCGCGTTCGTGATCTTCGGCGGCGGCGGCGACCTCACCTGGCGCAAGCTGGTGCCGGCGCTCTACAACCTGTGGCTCGACGGCGCGCTGCCGCAGGGCTTCGAGGTGATCGCCATCGACGCCCGCGAGATGACCGGCGAAGACTTCGTCGCACACCTGCGCGACGGCATCGACCGCTTCAGCCGGCAGGGCAAGGCCGACGACGAGGGGTGGCGGCAGTTCAGCTCACACCTCTCCTACGTGCGCGCTGACTTTGCCGATGCCGCTGCCTTCGAGGCGCTGGCGGCGCGGCTGGCCGATCTCGATCGCGGCTGGGGGACGGCGGCGATCCGCGTCTTCTATCTGGCGACGCCGCCGACCGTCGTCAAGCTGGTGGCGGCCAGCCTGCGGCAGGCGGGGCTCACCGCCGACCGCGAGCACGTCCACATGGTCTGTGAAAAGCCGTTCGGCCATGACCTGGACAGCGCGCGCGAGCTCAACGCGTACCTGACCCAGGCCTTCGACGAGTCACAGATCTACCGTATCGATCACTACCTCGGCAAGGACCCGGTGCAGAACATCCTCGCCTTCCGCTTCGCCAACTCGGTGCAGGAACCGCTGTGGAACCGCCGCTACATCGACTCGGTGCAGATCACCGTCGCCGAGACGGTGGGGGTCGAGAACCGCGGCGGCTACTACGACAGCGCCGGCGGGCTTCGCGACATGGTGCAGAACCACCTGGTGCAGCTGCTCTGCCTGGTGGCGATGGAGCCGCCGGTGACCTTCGCCGCCGACGAGCTGCACAACAAAAAGATGGACGTGCTGCGGGCGGTGCGGCCGATCCGCCCCGAGACCGTGTCACAGGTGGCGGTGCGGGGTCAGTACACGGCGGGCTTCGTCGATGGCCAGAAGGTGCCCGGCTACCGCGGCGAGCCCGGCGTCGATCCGCGCTCCCGGACCGAGACGTTCGTCGCGCTCAAGCTGTTCGTGGACAACTGGCGCTGGCAGGACGTGCCCTTCTACCTGCGCACCGGCAAGCGCCTGCCGGGGACCGCGTCGGAGATTTGCATCCAGTACCTCCCGGTGCCCCACCAGACCTTTCCGCCCGCGGCGGTCGATGGCATTCAGCCCAACCGGCTGCTGCTGCGCATCCAGCCAGACGAAGGCATCGTGCTGCGCTTCCAGGCCAAGCGCCCGGGCTCGGGCATGCGGCTGTCCACCGTCGAGACCCGCTTCAGCTACCGCACCGCCTTCCACACGCCGGAGCCGGAAGCCTACGAGACGCTGCTGCTCGACGTGATCCGCGGCGATGCCACGCCGTTCATGCGCGGCGACCAGGTGGACGAGGCATGGAAGCTGGTGATGCCGATCCTCGAAGCCTGGGGCGAGCGCGACGCCAGCGATCTCGCCACCTACCCGGCCGGCACCTGGGGGCCGGAGGCGGCCACCAACCTCATCGCCCGCGACGGCCGCGTCTGGCTCGTGCCGAGCGCCCTGACCGACCAGGAAGAGAGATTGCAGCCGGCCTAGCGGCGGTGCGCCGGCCTGGCGACGGAGCCGCCGGCCAAGCTGTCGTCCTATCGAGCGTCTCGCCTGGCGCTCACCTGGGCCCGGACGCTGCGCGGCCCTGCTGCGCCAGCCACTGGACCAGCCGCGCGGCGTCGGGATGCATGGATCCCTCGTGCAGCCGCACCGCCTGCGAGCGGCCGCCGTCGTCGATGCTCAGGTCGTACTGGAAGGCGTCGCGCGCCGGGCCGGGTGCAGGCGCGGCGGCGGGCTGCGCCGTCCCCGATCCGGCCGGCGGCTCGAAGAGGCGCGCCCGAGTCACCAGCTGCTCGAGCTCGCGGGCCTTGTCGGCGGGCAGCTGCTGCGAGTCGATCTCTACGGGCGGCGTCTGCAATCCCGCGAAGCCGCCCGAACGGCGCAGCCGAATGCGCATCGGCACCTCCTCGCGGGCAGCCTATCGCGCCCGTGGATGGCCCCGCAATCGGCCCGGGGAGGTAGGCGTACCGAGCCGGCATGGCGAAGAATGACGTCGAGCCGGCAGCCGCGGTACACCGCCATCGCGGCGCCTGCAGGCGTCGCTGGTACGCCAGGCGCTACAGATTCATTCGGTACATGCCACTGGTACAGGCCATCCGATCACGGCCGCCTGGGCCGCTTCGGCTTCGCCGGTGCGGGCTTCGACCGCACAGCGGCCCGCCGCTGCCTGGCACTTGCCGGCCCGGGCTTGGAGGACGCCCGAGCCTTGGCTGCCGGCTGCTGGGCCCGGCGGGGCTTGGCCGCCGGCTGGCGAGGCTTGGCGGCTGGCCGCCGCGGGGTCGCGGCCTGCGATTGCGCAGCGGGGCGGGGCTTGCGGGCCGGTGGCTTCGGCTTGGCCGGCGATGCCTGCGGCGCGGCCTGCGGTACCGGTGGCTTCGGCTTGGCTGGCGATGCCTGCGGCGCGGCCGGTGCCGGCGGCGGCTGAGACGCCGGCTGGAGCGCCGGCGCCGCGGTGACCGCTGCTGTCGGTTGCGGTGCCGCGGCGGTCACGACGCCGAGACCGACGGCCTGCCAGGCCGCGCGCAGCTGGTCCGCCACCGGCGCGCCGTAGAGCTGGGCGGCGACCTTGCAGGTCTTGTTGGCGCAATCCTGGAAGGTGTCGTTCGGCCCCAGCTCGTGGAGCAGGGTCGTGTACCAGATGTGCCCGGCCTGCTCCCAGGCGTTGCCGCCGAGGCTGATCGCGAAGTTGTAGAAGGCCTTGTTGGGAATCCCCGAGTTGATGTGCACACCGCCGTTGTCGTCCTCGGTGTCGAGGTAGTTCTTCATGTGATCGGGCTGCGGATCGTGCCCGAGCGTCGGGTCGTCGTAGGCGGTTCCCGGCGCCTTGAGCGAGCGGATTGCGACGCCCTGGATGCCTGGCATCAGGAGGCCTTGGCCGATCAGCCAATCGGCATCGGCGGCGGCCTGCTGGTTCACGTACTGCTTGACCAGGCTCCCGAACACGTCCGAGAAATGCTCGTTCAAGGCTCCCGACTGACCCTGGTAGGCGAGGTTGGCCTCGTGCTGGGTGATGCCGTGGGTGAGCTCGTGGGCGATGACGTCCACCGACACCGTGAAGCGGGTGAAGAGGGTGCCGTCGCCGTCGCCGTAGATCATCTGCTGGCCGTTCCAGAAGGCGTTGTTGTAGCCGGAGCTGTAGTGCACCGACGAGTCCAGGCGCATGCCGCGGCCGTCGAGCGAGTTGCGCTGGAAGACCGCCTGGTAGAAGTCGTAGGTCAGGCCGGCGCTGTCGTAAGCCTCGTCGGCCGCCTTGTCGCCGGTCGGCGCCTGGCCCTCGGAGCGCACCAGGTTGCCGGGCAGCGTCGTCTGCTGCTGGGCGTCGTAGACGTTACGGCGCTTCGTGCCGGCGGGCGTCGCGGCCAGCATGGCGACGGCGTTGAGCACCTGCCGCTGCCCGCGGAACCGCTCGGACATGTTCAGGGCGCGAAATGCCAGGTCCTTCTGCTTGGGGGTGCCGTTTTCGGCAATCTTGCGCAGAACGTGAGGGGGAATGATGTTGCAGTGGACGTGGCGGAACGGCTGGTCGCACATGTTCGACCTCCTTATCCAGAAAGAGAGCAATCTCCTATTTTAACGCCTCCAGCCCGGAGTTGCCCTCACCCGGGTCGATGGCGGCGAGGCTGAAGGGTGGATCTGTAGGCGCGAAGTATGCTCTAGTACCAGCAGGGCTGAAGGACCTTATTCACTTCATCGATGGAGCTACCTCGTGCGCAAAAAGACCAGGAAGCTGACGTTGCGGCGTGAGACCGTCAACCGCATGACCCGTCCGGACCTTGGAAAGGCGAACGGCGTGGCCGGCTGCCCGAGCACGAAATGCTCGCTCCCGCCCGGCTGCGCCACGGCCACCGTTTGTACGAACAACTGCACGGACTTTTGCTCGTACAACTAAGGGGCCGGCGGGGACGGCAACACGCTAGGCTAGTACCCCCACTACCTTCGGCCCGCCCCACGCATCCGACCGATCAGGATGCGCTACGATCGCGGCGCCATGCGCCAGACTTCTCTGCTCATCGCTGCCTGCCTGATCCTCGCCGGCGCGTTGCCGGTTCCTTCCCTTGCGGCGCCGGTCGGCGCCGCTCCAGTCAAGGTGGCGCCGGTCGGCGCCGCTGCCATCAAGGTGGCGCCGGTCGGTAAGCCGGCTCCCGCGGGCACGCAGCTACCGACCGGCGTACGCCTGGACCCGGCGGGCCACTCGTCCGACCTCGGCAACATGCCGCTCGCCATGGCCATGGCGCCCGAAGGCGACCGCGTCGTCGTGCTGCTGGCGGGCTGGCGCGAGCAGGGCTTCCAGGTGGTGGAGACGAGCAGCGGGAAGATCTTGCAGACGGTCGAGCTGCCGGCGGCGTTCCTGGGGCTGGCCTTTTCGGCCGACGGCCACACCCTGTACGTTGCCGGCGGCTACGAGGACGTGGTCTACCGCTTCGATTGGCAGGCGGGCGCGGCTGCCCCCGCCGGCGCCATCTCGCTCGCCGACGGAAAAGACACGAAGAAGGGCAGCCGCTACCCGGCCGGGCTGGCCCTGTCGCACGACGGCAGGACGCTGTACGTCGCCGAGAACCTCGCCGACACCCTGGCCGTGGTCGATCTGGCGAGCGGCAAGGTGCTGCAGCGGCTGCCGGCCGGCCATTATCCTTACGCCGTGGCGGTGGGCGGCGGTGGCGAGGTGTACGTGTCGGCCTGGGGCGGCGACACCGTCTCCATTTTCGCCCCCGCCTCGGGCGCCGGGCCGGTGGCCGGTGGCGCGGCGGCCTCGGCCTCCCGCGCCGGCGAACCGGCGCCGCCTGTGGCCGCCCCCGCGAGCCTGGTCGCGGCGGACCGCATCCAGGTCGGGCGGCACCCGTCGGCGCTGCTGCTGAGCGCCTCGGGCGCGCGCCTGTTCGTGGCCTCGGCGAGCACCGATCGCGTGGCGGTGGTCGATACCCGGACGCGGCGGGTGGTGGCACAGCTCGCCGACCCGCCGCCCGCCGGACCGGCCGAAGGCAGCACGCCGAGCGCCCTGGCGCTCACCGCCGGCGGCCGCTGCCTGCTGGTGGCCGAGTCCGACAACAACGCGGTCGCCGTCTTCGACCTGGCCGCCGAAACCGCGGGCGCCGCGCCGCCGCCTGGCCGCTCGCGCGCCGGCCACTCGCGCGCCGGCCGAGTGCCGGCCGGCGGCGACCGCCTCGCCGGCCGTATCCCGGTCGGCTGGTACCCCACCGCCGTGCTGGCGGCGGGCCCCTCGCTGCTGGTCGTCAACGGCAAGGGGCGCGGCACGGGTCCCAATCCCGCCGGACCGCACATCGGAGAGGCGAAGCGGGACCCGCGCAGCTACACCCTTGGCCAGACCAGCGGCACGCTGACCGTGCTGGCGGCGATGCCGGGTCCGGCGGCGCTGGCCGTGCTGGACCGGCGGGTGGCCCGGGCCAATGGCTGGGATGCGGCGAAGGCGGCGCGGCGAGCCGGCGGCCACGCCCGCTCGCTTTACCCGCCGCTACGGCACGTGGTCTTCATCATCAAGGAGAACCGCACCTACGACCAGGTCTTCGGCGACCTGCCGGGCGGCGACGGCGATCCGCGGCTGCAGTTCTTCACCGGCGCCGAGGCGCCCAATCACCGCGCCCTCGCCGCGCGCTTCGGGCTCTTCGACCACTTCCTCTGCAACGGCGAGGTGAGCACCCAGGGGCATTCCTGGTCGACGTCGGCCTATTCGACCGACTACATCGAGAAGACCACCCCGTCCGGCTACTCCTCCCGGCGCGCCGAAGACCCCGACGAGGAGCCCGCGCCCTTCCCGGCAGGAGGCTTCCTTTGGGACCTGGCCCGCGCCCGCGGCCTGGGCGCGCGGGTCTATGGCGAGCTGGCGAAGGCGGTGAATGAGCCGTCGGGAACCACCGTCTACCGCTCGACCGTGCCCTCGGCGGCGCCCTACACCAGCCCGACCTACCCGGCGTGGGACCTCGACATTCCCGACCAGCGGCGGGCCGATGCCTGGCTCGCGGAGCTTGCGGCCTTCGTCGAGCAGGGCCGGATGCCGGCGCTCGAGGTCCTCCACCTGCCGAACGACCATACTTCGGGCACCAGTC
This sequence comes from Thermoanaerobaculia bacterium, assembly GCA_035544375.1. Taxonomy (GTDB): domain Bacteria; phylum Acidobacteriota; class Thermoanaerobaculia; order Multivoradales; family UBA5704; genus JASLEW01. The sequence goes on along the minus strand of DATKFK010000286.1, from coordinate 792 downwards.
CCGGCAAGCCGACGCCGCGCGCCTACATGGCCGACAACGACCTGGCGCTGGGCCGCATCGTCGAGGGCCTGAGCCATTCGCCGTTCTGGAAGGACACGGTGGTCTTCGTGGTCGAGGACGACGCCCAGAACGGGCCCGACCACGTGGACTCCCACCGGGCGCCGCTGCTGGTGATCTCTCCTTACAACCGCCCCGGCGGTGTGCACCGCTTCGCCAACACCACCGACGTGCTGGCGACGATCGAGGAGATCCTGGGCCTGGACGCCCTGTCGCAGTTCGACACCTTCGGGCGCCCCCTGCACGGCATTTTCGCCGCGGCTCCCGACCTCACGCCATACCAGGCCCTGGTCCCGGCCCAGGCGCTCACCGACGTCAATCCGCCGAGCGCCCCGGGCGCCCACCAATCCCTGAAGCTCGACTTCAGCGCCCCCGACGCCGCCCCGGCGGCCGAGCTCAACGCGATCCTGTGGCGGACGCTCAAGGGCGGCGAGCCCTATCCGGCGCCGGCCCGCATCTCGACCCTGGACGTGCAGCGCGGCTTCTGACGATCCTGGCGGTTGCCGGCGCGGGCAACAGACGGAGCTACCGCTTCGCCCTGATCGGCGGGGTGGCGCTGGCTGCCTATGGGCTGGCGCGCACGACGCTGCCCCGGGTCGACCGCGCCGAGGTCAGGGGCTATTTCGAACGGCACGGCATGGGCGAGCGCTACGATGACATCGAGAAGACCCTTTGAGTTGCTGAACGACGAAGACCTGCCGACGACCCGCCAGGATGTCGAGGCCCTGCGCGAGC
>DATKFK010000285.1:0-8853 GCA_035544375.1 Thermoanaerobaculia bacterium | reverse complement strand
GTTGTGGGTGCGGGCCCTTTCGACCCGGATGGCAGGCTGGTCGGACATCGGCAGCTGGGAGCGGTCACCGGTTTCCAAGATGGCTCCGCATGGGTACACAGGTAACCGGCAGCGTCACCCGATCCCGAGCGAAGCGACCATGATACGCGATAAGCCATAACGTCCCGTGTTCCCGGCGACTTCCCCGCAGGGCAGACCTACGGCGGCGGTCCGCCGTCGCTGGCTCCGTCTTCGTCTCCGGCGTCGCGGCCGGCGCCGCCCCGGGTGCCGGTGCCGCCGTCCCGGCGGCCGCGGTCCCCCTTGTCCCGGCCGTCGTCCTGTCCCCTGCCGCCGTGCTCCTTGTCGGCATCGGCGTCGTCGGCGTCCCCGCCGCCCCCGCCGCCGCCGAACAGGCGCCGCAGCCAGCGCCGGAACGGGTGCGTGCCGCGGCGCGGCTCCGCGGGCTTGGACCGGGGCGCCATCTGGCCCTGGCCCAGGCTGTCCTCGGCGGGCCGCAGCGCCGCCGGCGGCGGCGCCGCGGCGAACTGGTCGCCGAAACCCAGGTGGAGGTTGCAGACCTCGGTCGGAACGTCCTGCTTGCGGAAGAACTCGGTGAACACCTGGGGGCAATACTCGGTGGCCAGCAGGCCGGTCTCGGGATCGATGAGGGCGCTCGAGATGCCGGGCGGCTGCGGGAACGTCGTGTAGCCGCCGGGCGGGGTGACCGCGGTCATGAAGCGGCTCCAGATCGGCAGCGCCGCCCTGGCCCCGGAGAGGCGGGTGACGGCGTTGTCGTCGTAGCCGACCCAGACCACGGTGGAGCGCTCGGGCGAGTAGCCGCCGAACCAGCTGTCGCGGCGGTCGTTGGTGGTGCCGGTCTTGCCCGCCAGCTTGCCGCGCAGCTGCGGAGCGGCGCTGGCGCCGGTGCCGCGCTCGAGCACGCCCTGCAGCAGCGACGTGACCAGGAAGACCGTCTGCGGCGACAGCACCCGCTCGGGAGCCGGCAGCGCCGTGCCGGCGACCGGCTTGCCGTGGCTGTCCACCACCGCCCAGATGCCGTGCACCGGCGGGCGGACGCCGCCGGCCGCGAGGCTGGCGAAGACGGTCCCGAGCTCGATCGGGGCGACCGCCGTCGCGCCCAGGGCGACCGCCGGGTAGGGCTGCATGCGCGAGACGATTCCCAGGGCGTGGGCGAGCGCGACGATCTTGGGAATGCCGACCACCAGCGCCAGCCGGGTGGTGGCCGGGTTGTAGCTGTGCTCGAGGGCGGTCCTGACGGTGACCCAGCCGTGGTAGTCGCCGTCGTCGTTCTTCGGGCTCCAGCTGGCGTTGCCGACCTCCACGGTCAGCGGCTCGTCCTCGAGGAAGGTGGCCGGCGTCGCGCGGCGCTCCTCGAAGGCGGCGGCATAGACGATGGGCTTGAAGGCGCTGCCGGTCTGGCGGAAGGCCTGGCTGACGCGGTCGAACTGGCTCTGGTCGTAGCGGCGGCCGCCGACGTAGGCGAGGATGCCGCCGGTCGCCGGCTGGATCGAGATCAGCGCCGCCTGCAGCGACGCCTTGTTGCCCTTCTGGTAGCCCTTCTCGGCCGCCGCCAGGCCGGCGTCGGTCGCGGCCTGGGCCGCCTGCTGGTCGTCCCAGCTCAAGGTCGAATACAGCGAGTACCCCGAGTCGTCCAGGTCTTCGACCTTGAAGCGCTTCGCCGCCTCGGCCGCGACGGCGTCGGCGAAGTAGGGAGCGCGCCTGCGGGCCAACGGCTCCGGCGACACCACGACCGGGGTCGCCAGCGCCTGCTCGATGCGGGCGCGATCGACACGGCCGAGCGCCGCGATCCGGTGCAGCACCCAGTCGCGGCGCTCCCTGGCGCGCTCGGGATGGGTGAGCGGCGAGTACAGGGCCGGCGCCGGGATGATGCCGGCGAGCGTCGCCGCCTCGGCCAGGCTGAGCTGGCTGGCGTCCTTGCCGAAGTAGGCCCGCGAGGCGGCCCCCATGCCCATGACGTTGACGCCGCCGCTGCGCCCCAGGTAGATCTCGTTGAGATAGGCAGTGAGGATCTCGCGCTTGCTGTAGCGCATCTCGAGCATCACCGCCAGCACCGCCTCCTCCACCTTGCGCGCCAGCTTGCGCTCCTGGGTCAGGTAGATGTTCTTGACCACCTGCTGGGTCAGCGTGCTGCCGCCCTGGCGCACCTGGCCGCCGCGCAGGTTCACCCACAGCGCCCGCAGGATGCTGCTGGGCGCGACGCCCGAATGGGTGAAGAAGCTCTCGTCCTCGGCGGCGACCACCGCCTGGATGAGCTCGGGGGCGACCTCGTCGACGGTCACCGGGCGGCGCTCCAGGAGGTCCGGACCGTAGTAGGAGGCGAGCAGGGGCGGCTCGAGCACGGCACTCTGCTGCGGCTGGCCGTTGAGCCACAGGCGCTGGACGCGCGGGCCCTGGAAGCGCACCTCGAGCAGCCCGCCGCCCTTGCGCCCGTCGGGCAGGAAGAAGCTCCGCAGGTGGACGGCCAGGTTGCCGCCGGCGATGCGGAAACGGCCGGGGGCGAGCGCGGCGGTCGGGCTCTCCTCCTCGCGGTAGCCCTCGCCCAGCAGGTCCCTGAGCATCCGTTCCGGCGGGTAGGGGCGGCCGGCTTCGAGCTCCGCCGGCTGGGCGTAGAGGCGCGACGGCTGGCGGAAGGTGACCTCCTCGAAATGGCTCGACAGCTTCCAGAAGGGCCGCAGCAGGAAGAGGCCGGCGCCGGCGAGGAGCGCGGCGGCGCCGGCCGCCCAGTAGATCCAGCGGCGCCGCCACCATGGCCTGCCGCCGGCGCCGCGCCTGCCGCCGGCGGCGCCCGCCCGTCCGGCGGCGCCGGAGGTCAGCGCGGTGCGGGCTTCAGCCATCGGCAGGGGTCCCAGCGGGCAACGGCGCCGGCGCTCAGGCGGCGCGGGCGCGGGCGCGGCGCGCCATGACGAACGACCGGATGCATAGCACGAGGAAGACGGCGCAGAGGACCATCATCGCCAGCTGGTCGAGGACCGCGGCCCGGTGGGGCACGTCCTCGCCGCCGAGCAGGCGCAGCATCTGCGGCAGCACGCGCAGCGGACCGAGGACACCGAGCAGCCCGAGCGCCGCGGCGGCATGCATGGCGTGCTTGCGCGCAGCCTCCTGCCTGGCCACGAACCCGCAGACCAGGAGCAGGAGGCCGAAGCCGAGCGGGATCAGCGCCGTGAGGCTGCTCCGGCCGGTCGAGAAGTAGCCTCCCAGGCCGAGCGCCGCCAGTGCCAGCCCGAACCCGATGGTGACGTTCGCCATGACGCTCTTCCTCCGCGTCCCCCCGGGGGGGGACCGCAGCCAAGGGTAGCACGGCGGAAGATCGGCGGCGGCCGGGGTGTTATCATTCCGGGCCCTATGATCGCGGTATCCGACCTCGGCAAATCCTATGGACCCCAGACGCTGTTCGAGGGGGTCTCGATCCAGTTCAACCCCGGCAACCGTTACGGCCTGGTGGGGGCGAACGGTTCGGGAAAGTCGACGTTCCTGCGCATCCTGACCGGCGAGGAAGGCCCCAGCGCCGGCACGCTGTCCATTCCCAAGCGCCTGAAGCTCGGCGTCCTGCAGCAGGACCACTTCCGCTACGAGTCGATGCCCATCCTGGAGGTGGCGATGATGGGCAACCACGACGTCTGGGAGGCGATGGTCGAAAAGGAGCGGATGCTCGCCCACGACCATCCGGACGACCCGGCGGCCCCGCACGGCGGCGAGTTCGACGCCGACAGGTTTTCCGAGCTCGAGGAGCTGATCCTGCACCACGACGGCTACACGCTCGAGGCGCGCGCCGGCGAGGTGCTGGAAGGTCTCGGCATCCCGACCGGCGTGCACCGCCAACCGCTGTCCACGCTGTCCGGAGGGTTCAAGCTGCGCGTGCTGCTGGGGCAGGTGCTGGCTTCCGAGCCCGACGCGCTGCTGCTCGACGAGCCCACCAATCACCTCGACATCCTGTCGATCCGCTGGCTCGAGAAGTTCCTGGAAAATTACAAGGGGACGGCGATCGTGATCTCGCACGACCATCGCTTCCTCGACAACATCTGCACCCACATCGTGGACGTGGATTACGAGACGATCACTCTCTATCCCGGCAACTACACGGCTTTCGCCGCCGCCAAGGCCGCCGAGCGCGAGCGCAAGGAGGCGGAGATCGAGAAGCGGGAAAAGCAGATCGCCGATCACCAGGCGTTCGTCGACCGCTTCCGCGCCAAGGCCACCAAGGCGCGGCAGGCGCAGAGCAAGATCAAGATGATCGAGAAGATCGTCATCGACCGCCTGCCGCAGAGCTCGCGCCGCTACCCGGTGTTCAAGTTCCGGCAGGTGCGGCCGAGCGGCCGCCAGGTGCTGGCGGTCGAGGGTCTTGCGAAGTCCTATGGCGGCAAGCCGGTGCTCGCGGGCGTCTCGCTCGCGGTGCAGCGCGGCGACCGGCTGGCGATCATCGGCCCCAACGGCATCGGCAAGTCGACGCTGCTCAAGATCGCGGTCGGCGAGGTCGAGGCCGACGCCGGCAAGGTCGAGTGGGGCTACGAGGCCCACCGCGGCTACTTCTCGCAGGACCACAACGAGATCAAGGGCGGCAGCAAGCAGAGCGTCGAGGCGTGGCTGTGGGAGGCGGTCCCCGGCGAGCCGATCGGCTTCGTGCGCGGCAACCTGGGGCAGGTGCTGTTCTCGGGCGACGACGTCAAGAAGCCGGTCGGCAGCCTGTCGGGCGGCGAGGCCGCGCGGCTGGTGTTCTGCCGGCTGTCGGTGACCCGGCCCAACGTGCTGATCCTCGACGAGCCCACGAACCACCTCGACCTCGAGGCCATCGAGGCGCTGGTGGAAGGTCTCAAGGCCTACGACGGCACCCTGATCTTCGTCTCCCACGACCGCTGGTTCGTCTCGCAGCTGGCCAACCGGGTGCTCGAGATCTCGCCGCGCGGCATCCAGGACTTCCCCGGCAGCTACGAGGAGTACCTGGAGCGGCTGGGCGACGACCACCTGGACGCCGAGGCCGTCCTGCGCCAGCGCCGCGAACAGAAGAAGAAGGCGGCCGCCCGCGCCGCCGCCCCGGCCCTGGACAACCGCCAGCGGCAGCAGCGCCAGCGCGAGCTGTCGCGGCGGCGCGACGAGCTGACGGCGGCCGTCGAGCAGGCCGAGTCGCGGGTGCACGCCATCAACGAGATGTTCTGCGATCCGACCTTCTTCGACCGCGCCTCGCGCGACCAGGTCAAGAAGCTCGAGGAAGAGCAGAAGCGCCTGAGCGCCAAGGTCGAGGAGCTGATGGCCGCCTGGGAGCAGGCGGAGACCGAGCTGGGCGCTCTATCCGAGCAGGCCGAGCAGGCCAGCTGAGCTGCGCCGACTACCCTTACACCTCAAGTTGGAGAGGTCCGGGAGTAGATACAGAAGGTATATACTCCGAGACGTGGAGGTGGTGGGGATGGCAGATCGCGCGAAGCTGTTCAGGAGTGGCGGCAGCCAGGCCGTACGCCTACCGAAGGCATACCGTTTTCAGGGCCAGGACGAGGTGCTGATCTACCGGCAGGGGGAAAGGGTGGTCCTGGAACCCGAGAAGCGGAGCTGGAGCAGCAAGTTTCTCGAGCTGGCGGGCAGTGCCCGTGACTTTCCCTATCCGGAGGAGCCGCCACCCGCCGAGCCGGGGCCTGACCTCGAATGAAGTACCTGCTCGACACGAATGTATGTGTCGACTATCTAAGCGGCCGCTATCCGAGCGTGACGGCCAGGCTGCACCGGACCTCTCCTCAGGATGTCTGCTTGAGCTCGGTGGTCGTGGCGGAGCTACGCTACGGCGCGGATCGGAGCCGGCGCCAGCGCGAGAACAACGAGCGGCTGGATCTGCTGACCGCCGAGATCCCTTGTCTGGATTTCGATCTGGCCGCGGCACGGGTGTTTGGCAGGCTCCGGGTAGCGCTCGAGGAACAAGGGACACCCATCGGGCCTTACGACATGCTGATCGCTTCCCAGGCCCTGGCCCTGCGCCTGGTGTTGGTTACCGCGAATGTCCGCGAATTTGGGCGAGTGGCGGGCCTCGGCGTGGAAAACTGGCGCGAGTCGGAAATGCATCCGGGGTATAGATAGACCGAGGCAGCCAAGCCTGGTGACGCGCTCGAGGTCCGCGCGGCAGCTCCCCGGCGCGGAGGTATGATCGGGTGCATTGCGGAGGGCGGCCTTGGGGAACGGCCGTGCCGGCGCTTGACGGCGTTTGTCCCGGCTACCGGGGAGGAGAGCTAGCATGGCGATCTGGAAGACCAAGTTCGTCGACTTCGATCAGAAGGTCGTGGGCACCGCCAGCCTGACGTTGGAGGACCTGGGCAACGGCCACGCGAGCGGCGCCCTGATCGATCTGACCGGTCCGGTGCCGGTGGCGGAGATGGAGCTGGGCGGCGTGGTCCGCGGCAACGAGTTCTTCGTCGGCGGCAGCGTCGAGGCGCTGGGGATCAACCTCTCCCTGGCTTTCTCGCCCTACGTCTTCAGCTTCACCGGCTCGGCCCGGATCGCCGTGCACCAGCCGGCCTCGGTGCTCAACCTCTACGTCATCACCTGCGCGGTGGAGTAGGCGCCGCGCGGCCGCCGGTCCCCGCTGCCGGCCGCCCGCCGCCCGCTGAGGCGGCGGGGCGGACCGGCCGGAACGGTTGCGCCTACGGGCAGGGGAAGGCGGTCGTGTCGGTCACCGCCGGCGCCGGCGGACCCGGGTAGTTGAAGTAGATCTTGGTTTGCCCGCTCTGCACGTCGGTGACGTTCATCTGGTAGAAGACATTGGTCGTGGCGGCGCTGAACACCCACCACTGGTTGTTGAGCCCGCAGCCGTTGATGACCTTGACCATCACCTCCCAGTTGCTGGAATCGAAGAACCAGAAGATGCCGGAGTCCGGGCCGGCCACGACGACGCTGGCGTTGCCCGTGGTCGCCGTGCCGGGAGGTCCGGTGCGCCAGGTGGCGTTGATCTCGTACTTCCCGGCCAGGCAGAGCGCCGAGACGGTCGAGGACCCGCAGGTGACGATGGCCGGTGGCCCGAGGACCGGCGGGATGTTGCCCGAGAAGGTGCCGTCGTGTCCGCCCAGGGCATCGTTGGGAGTGAACATCGGCCAGACCGCCACCAGTCCGGGCTGCGCGCTCCGCACGGGAACGTTGATCGTCGACCGGATCTCGTCCTGGGTGCGGGCGACGTTCCACAGCCGCACCTCGTTCACCAGGCCGTTGGGGCTGTAGACCCAGCTCGGATCGCCGCCGATCTCGAGCGGCATCGTGCTCCCCGCCGGCGGCCCGGTCTCGGCGTGGGTCCCCACCAGCTCGCCGTCGATGTAGTGGTTGCGCGTGGTGCCGTCCGAGGTCACCGCGATGTGGATCCAGGGGCCGTTCGGGATGACGCCGCCGTTGAATTGGGAGGCGGTGCCGTGCACGTACGACCGCAGCACCGCGCCCGAGCCGGAGTTGCAGTAACCGACCCAGTACGCCGTGTGGTAGTCCTTGCCGACGATGCTGCGGCAGCTTTGGTTGGGGGACGGCACGCTGAGGGACACCCACGCCTCGATGGTGATGGCGCTGGTCGGGTTCAGCGCCGGGCTGTCGGGGATCTGGAGACGGCCGTTGGTTGCGTCCATGGTCCCGTCGCCGGCAAAGGCGGTCCACAGTCCGAAAGGCTGCGCCGAAAGTGCCGCGGGCACTCCCAACAGGAGGGCGAGGCAGGCGATACGCAGGGCGGCTCGGTGCGAGCGCGCTGCGGCGAGGCTGTGGCTCATGAGGGTTCCTCTTCCTGGCGTCGTCGACGGCGAACGCGACACTGCGTCCACCCGTTTGGAGCTATCGAATGCGGCGAGCGAGCTGCCGGGAATGTTACAGCGAAGGAGCCTCATCCGGAAAAGACCGGACGGGCTCATGGCGGGCGCTGCCGCCGGCGGGTATGCTTCCGCCATCGACAGGAGGCGCCATGGGAGTCGCCATCTACCAGGTCGATGCGTTCACCGACCGGCCCTTCGCCGGCAACCCGGCGGCGGTGTGTCCGCTGCCCGCTGCCACCTTTCCCGAGGCTGCCTGGATGCAGGCCCTGGCGGCGGAGATGAATCTTTCGGAGACGGCATTCCTGGTGCGCCGTGCCGCCGCCGGCGCCGCCGCCACCGGCGCCGCCGCCGTCGGTGACGACGACGACGCCCCAGGCGAAACCGCCGAGTATGGCCTGCGCTGGTTCACCCCGGCGATCGAGGTGGAGCTGTGCGGCCATGCGACCCTGGCCGCGGCGCACCTCCTGTGGGAGATCGGCGCCGTGGCGGCGGCGGCGGCGATCCGCTTCCACACGCTGTCCGGCGTGCTGGGCGCCGCGCGGCGCGGCGAATGGATCGAGCTCGACGTCCCGGCCGAGCCGGCGAGCGTACTGGCGGAGCCGCCGCCGGGCTTGGCCGGCCTGCTGGGGGCGCCGCCGGTGTGGGTGGGGGCCAACCGCTTCGACCTGGTGGCCGAGCTCGCGGACGAGGCGGCGGTGCGATCGCTCGCGCCCGACCTCGCGCGGCTTGGAGCCCTGCCCTACCGCGGCATCCTGGTCACCGCGCGCGCCTCGGCGCCGGGCTACGACGTGGTCTCCCGCTTCTTCGCTCCGGCCTCGGGTGTCGGCGAGGACCCGGTCACCGGGTCCGCCCACTGCTGCGTCGGTCCTTACTGGAGCGGCCGCCTGGGCAAGAACCCGCTCGTCGCCTTCCAGGCGTCCGCCCGCGGCGGCCTGGTCCGCGTCGAGCTGGCAGGCGACCGCGTACGGTTGGGAGGCCAGGCGGTGACGGTCTTCCGCGGCGAGCTGGCGGCGGCGGCCGAGGGGCGCGGCCGGGGCGACCTGCGGCAGCCTGAAGCGCACTGACACCAACCGGA
>DATKFK010000284.1:0-10576 GCA_035544375.1 Thermoanaerobaculia bacterium | reverse complement strand
GGCGGGGCGCGGCGCGACTCGCCGCCGCGACGAGTAGATGGTGGTCTCGGTGGGGCCGTAGAGGTTCCACAGCTCGACTCCGCGGCCGAGCAGGTCCGCGGCCAGCCGCCGCGGCAGGGCCTCGCCGCCCGTGAGGGCCATGAAGCGCGTGCCCGGCGCGGCGGCGGCGCCGCCCCAGCCGGCGTCGAGCAGCAGACGCCAGCTCGCGGGCGTCGCCTGGAGAGCGGTCACTCCCGCCGCCGCCAGGCGCCCTGCCAGCAGCCTGCCGTCGGCCGCCTCGGCCGCGCTCACCACCTCGACGCGCCCGCCCACCGCCAGCGGCAGGAAGATCTCGAGCGTCGCGATGTCGAAGCTGAGGGTGGCGAGCGCGGTCATGACGTCCGCGGCCCCGAGGCCCGGCTGCGCGGCCAGTGCGCGCAGCAGGTTGAGCAGCGCGCGGTGCGGCACGGCCACTCCCTTGGGCCGGCCGGTCGAGCCCGAGGTGTAGAGGAGGTAGGCCAGGTTTTCGGGTGCCGGGTCCCCCGGGCTGCCTGCCGCCGGGCCTTCCTCGGCGGCGATCGCGGCGCGATCGCGGTCGACGAGGACGGCGCGGCGCCGGCGGTCGGGCCGCTCCCCGGGCGGTGGGCAGAGGCCGAGGCGCGCGAGCCAGCGCTCCTCCGTCACCACCACCGCCGGCGCCGCATCGTCGAGCACCAGCGCCGTGCGCGCGGCCGGATGGAGCGGATCGAGCGGCACGTAGGCGCCGCCCGCGGCGAGGACGGCGAGCACGGCCACCACCATCTCGGGCGAGCGCTCGAGGCAGACCGCGACCCGCACGTCCGGGCCGACTCCCAGCCGGCGCAGGTGGCGGGCCAACCGCTCCGCTCGCAGCGCCAGCTCGCCGTAGGTGAGCGTCGCGCCCTGGCCGGCGACCGCGGCCGCCTCCGGTTGGCGCGCCGCCCTCCAGGCGAATAGCTCCTGCACCCGTGCCGCCGCGGGCGCGAGCCGGTGTGCCGGCGCGGCAAGCGCCGCCGTCGCCGGCAGCGCCTGCCGCCAGTCCTCCGCGGTGTCGTTCCACTCGCGCAGCAGCTGGGCACGCTCGGCCGCGGCGAGCAGCGACAGGCTGCCGACGGGTGTCTCGGGCGCCGCGGCCGCCGCGGCTAGCAGGTGGCAGAGGTGGGCGAGCAGGCGCACCATCGTGGCCGCTTCGAAGAGCTCCGACCGGTAGTGCAGGGCGAAGCCGAGGTCGCCGCCGGCGGCCTCGCTCTCCGCGGCATGCAGGGCCAGGTCGAGCTCGGTGACGGTGCGGGTGAGGCGCAGCGGCGAGAGGACGTGCCCGCCCCACGCCAGGCGGGCATCCTCCTGGCCGAGCGCAAACCACGCGAGCCCGGGAGGCGCTCCGGCCGGCGCACGCAGGAAGGACAGCAGCGCCTGGAAGAGCGGCGCGCGGCCGGCTTCGCGCCTGGGGGCCAGGCGCTCGACGAGGAGCGGCAGCGGCATCTCGCGCAGCGCCAGCGCCGCGAGCGCTTCGCGCCGCGCCGCCGCGAGATGGGCAGCGAAAGTCGGGTCGCCGGACAGCTCCGCCCGCAGCACCACCGAATTGACGAAATAGCCCACGGCGGTGGCGAGCGCGGGGTCGTCGCGGCCGGCGGTCGGCGCACCGAGGAGCATCTCGTCGCCCGCGCCATGACGATGGAGAAGCGCCGACAGCGCGGCGAACAACACGACGAACGGCGTGGTCTCGTGGCGGGCGGCCAGCTGGCGCACCGCCGCCGCCAGCTCGCGGCCGGCGCGGCGGCCGAGGATCGCGCCGGCAAAGCTGCCGTGGGGCCGGCGCGCGCGATCGGTCGGGAGGTCGAGCGGCGGCGGCTCGCCGGCCAGGCGTTCGCGCCAGGCGCGCTCGAGGCTCTCGCCGGCCGGGCCGGCGAGCCGCAGCTGCTGGCGGCGCACGAAATCGGCGTGCCCGCGCTCCGGCGCGCCGAGCGGCGGCGTGCTGCCCGAGCATTCGCCCTGGTAGAGGACGCCAAGCTCCCGCACCAGGACGGCGAGCGACCAGAAATCGGCGATCAGGTGGTGGATGACGAGCAGCAGGGCCTGGGCGCCGCCGTCGAGATCGATCACCACGAGGCGCAGCAGCGGGCCGGCCTCGAGGTCGAAGGGACGGACGGCCTCGTCTTCCAGCAACCGCCGCACCGCCGCCGCACCGCGGCCGCGGGCATCGCGCCGGAGCAGCTTTGGCTCGAGGGCCGGGTCGAGGCGCTGTACCGGCTCGCCGTCCTCGCGCACGGCGACGGTGGTGCGCAGCACGGGATGCCGGACTGCCAGGCGCGCCAGGGCGCGGCCGAGCGCCGGCAGGTCGAGGCGGCGGCGGTTGGCGCCGGCCTCCGCCGGCGCCGCCGGCGGCGCTGCGATCGAGGCTGCCGCCGAAATGTGATAGATGCCGCGCGCCTGAGCGAGGCGGCTGACGAACCAGAGGCCGCGCTGGCCGGCGGACAGCGGCAGCTCGTCCTGCGCGGGCGGCGGCGCGGCGAGGCCGGCCGCGGTCTCGGCAAGGCCAGCCCCGACTTCGGCGAGACCGGCCGCGACTTCGGCGAGGCTCTTGTCGGAGAGCACGGCGGCGAGCTCGGCGCTCAATCCCAGGCCGTCCTCGAGGCTGCCGCACAGCTCGGCCGCGGCGAGCGAGTCGAGCCCCAGGGCGGTCGCCGATCGGTTCACGTCCACGCGGTCGGGGGCGGTCCCCGAAAGCCGCGCCACCTCGTCGACGAGGTAGGCGAGCAGCAGCTCGCGGCGCTGCCGCGGGTCGCCGCCGGCCAGGGCCCGGCGGGTCGATTCCGTGGAGTGGCTCGCTACGAGGTCTTGGGCCATCGCATTGTTTCGCCGGCGCGCACCGAGCCCTGGCGCCGGCACCTCTCTCCAACGGTCAAGGTCTTGCGGCGGCGACAAAACTGATCGCTCAATTCCGCATGACGTTTCTGTTTATTTCACGCGCATGATTTATGCGCCCATGCTAATACGGTTAGTGCCGAAGTTTAATTTTCCGAGACGCCGGGTCCCTGTCACGCTGCGAACGAAAGCAACACTCAATTGCGTAGCAGCTCCTCGCGCCGCTACGCGAGAAAATACCGGCAGCGGCATTACGCGCCATTCGCCGCGCCGGCCAGTGGAAAACGCCGGGAGAAGTCAATGACCGATATATTCGACGTGATCATCATCGGCGGCGGACCGGCGGGCTCGACCGTCGGCGCCAAGCTGGCCCAGCGCGGCCGCCGCGTGCTGCTGCTCGAGCGCGAGAAGTTTCCGCGCTTCCACATCGGCGAATCGATTACCGCATTCGGGTTCACGGTATTCAAGGAGCTCGGCGTGTTCGACGAGCTCGATGCCGTCAACGAGGTGCGGAAGACGGGACTCGAGTTCGTCCTCCACGACCGCAACCTGCCGGTCTACTTCCTGCGCAAGGATCCCAGGCAGCCGCGGCCGTGGGCCTTCCAGATGCCGCGCGCCAAGCTCGACAAGGTCTTGCTCGACGCCGCCAGGCGGCATGGCGTGGACGTGCGCGAGGAGCACCTGGTCAAGAGCGTCCTGTTCCGGGGCGAGCGCGCGGTCGGGGTGGAGTACAAGGATTACTCGCACGGACCGTCCGAGGAGACCCGGCGGGCCTATGCCAGCTGGATCGTGGATGCGTCGGGGCAGGGGGCGATGATCAACCGCCAGCTCCGGAACAACTGGTACGACGACCCGCTGCTGCAGCACAAGATGGCGGTCTTCTCGCACTGGCGGGGAGACATCGAGGTCGACAACTCGGACGAGCAGTTGAATTTCAAGCTATGTGTCCACCGCAACCGCCGTGATTGGGCCTGGTACATCCCGGTTGGCCGCGACACGCTGTCGCTGGGTGTCGTGCTGAGCCAGAAGACAGTGCGGGAAGAGCTGCGCACCAAGACGCCGGAGCAGATCTTTCATGACTGCGCCCGGGACATCGCCTTCATCGGCGATATCCTGAAAAATCCGACACTGCATACGGTAGAGAGGTTCCGTGTGGTGCGTGACTACTCCTACCGCTCCCGGCGCTACTACGGTGATCACTGGGTGATCGTCGGCGACAGCGCCGGCTTCATCGATCCAATCTTCTCGACCGGTCTGCAGGTCGCTTTCAACAGCGCATACGCACTGATCGATCCGCTCGGCACGCTGCTCGACGACGAGAGCGCAGATAATCGGCTGCTCGAGACCTACCATCGGAACCTCGACCGTTCCTACCGCATCAACTCGATGCTGGTTTACCTCTTCTATCTCTGCCAGCTCGACTGGCGCAACTACAACACCCGGTACTTGTGGAAGAACATCCAGTGGGCAGGATGGGGCGATCGCCTTCTCTGCGCCCAGCGCATGGCGCGCTTCCTCGCCGCCAGGCGCGAGCAACGGATCGAATGGACGAGCCAGATCCTGTTCGGCAATCCCGGCCAGGAAAACCCGCTCGGGAAGCTTGCGATGGCGCTGTCGCACAACTACGACAAGGTTTTCAGCGAGCGGACGCCGCGGTCGCCGCGGCAGGCCCAGCCGGTGGAGATCTGACGGCGGCGATCGGACAGTGGATAGATGGAGATGAGCGAGCGCTCCATCGCCGGCCCGGCACGCCTTGCCAACCGCAACTTCCTGCTGCTGTGGCAGGGCCAGGCGATCAGCCAGCTGGGCAACCAGGCGTTCGCCTTGACGATGTCGCTGTGGAGCATGGAGATCAGCGGCTCGGCAAGCCTGATGGGGCTGCTGCTCGCCGCCACCACGCTGCCGACCAGCTTGCTGGCGCCGCTCGGCGGCGCGCTGGCCGATCGGCTGCCGCGGCTGCGCATCCTGGTGGCATGCGACGCCATCGCGGCGGCGGCAATGCTCGGACTGGGAGGCGCGGCGCTGCTGGGCAGCTTGTCGAAGCCGGCGCTGGTGACGCTGCTCTTCGCCGCGGCGCTGATCTCCGGCGTGGTCAACGCGTTCTTCCAACCCGCTCTCACGGCATCCATCCCCGACCTCGTGCCGGCCGACCGGGTGACCGCCGCCAATTCCCTCAACCAGCTGTCCATCCGGAGCGCGGTGCTGATGGGGCAGGCGATCGGCGGCGTGCTCTTCCGTGTCGCCGGCGCGCCGCGCATTTTCCTCTTCGACGGGCTGACATTCCTCTATTGCGCCGGCAGCGAGGCCCTGGTCCGCATGCCGCCGCGGCCGGCGCGGCCACGCGTCGGCTTCGCCGCCAGCGTGCGGCAGTTCCGTTCCTCCTTGCGCGAGGGGTGGGCCTACGTCACGGGCACGCCCGGCCTGCTCGGTTACATGGCCGCTCCCGCCGCCTACAATTTCTTCAGCATGCCGGTCGGCGTGCTGCTTCCTTTCTTCGTCGCCATCAACCTGCACGCCGGCCCCGAATGGTACGGGTTCCTGCTCGCGTCGATGACCTGCGGCTCGATCGCCGGTTACCTGGGCGCCGGGATGGTTCGCCTGCGCGGCCGGGCCCGGGGGCGCCTGCTGGCCACGCTGATTGCCTTATCGCCGGTGCCGATGCTGATGACCGGTTTCGTGCACAGCCCATGGCTGGCGCTGGCCATGGCTTTCGGCCTCGGCGCGCTGCTCGGGTTGATCAACGTGCAGATGATCAGCCAATTGCAGACGACCACCCCGGCCGCGCTGCGTGGCCGGGTCCTCGGCCTCTGGACCTCGCTCGCCACCGCGCTCATCCCTCTGGGCATGGCCCTTGGCGGTATCGCCGGCGACCTCACCGGCAAGAACATTCCCCTGGTCTTCACGTCCTGCGGCGTCCTTACGATGGCCGTCAACGCCGCCTCGCTCGGCCGCCGCTCGACGCGCGATTTCCTGGCACGGGGCTGAGAGCCGCCGGCTGGGTCAGGTGGCGTGCGGCTGCTGGTTGTGGAACCTGGCCGACGCCAGGGCTCCCAGCACCACGAAGAGCGCCAGGACGGCGAGCTGCGCCAGCTTGAATGGAGTTTCGGTTTGGGTCGGGGCCATCGCTTGCAGCGCCGGCACCTTGAGGAAGAGCTGGACGATCAGGACGAAGACGTTCAGATAGAGGGCGACGACTGCGGCGATCGCATAGGTGCGCCGCCAGCCGCCCGCGAGGTGACGCCCGTAGCGCGCGAAGATCGCCACCGCGAGCACCAGCACCGAGACGATGCCGGTGGCATGCGCCGGCAGGAACTTGTGGAACGGAAAGAGGAACCCGGTAAGGGAAGTGGCCGCGGTGGTCACGAGAAAGACCGCGGTCCAGCCGTCGAGCCGCTTCGCCGCCAACATCCCGAACACGACGACGAATCCCGAGAAGATTCCAACCAAGCTCAACACGACGTGCGCGGCGGTGAAAGCTGTCAAGATCATCTTGCGCCTTCCTTTCCATCCCGGCCCTCTGTGATCACACCTTCAGGAAGGCCAGCACATCGGCCTTGACCTGGCCCTTGTGGGTCAAGCACATGCCGTGCGGAGCCCCAGGGGCCGGTCACTGGAGAAAATCCGTGATCGCCGCGATCGTGGCCGCCGGATTCTCTTCCATCAGCCAGTGTCCCGAGCGGGGTACGACCACCTCCTTGACGTCGGTGGCGGCCGCGCGCATGACGACGGCCATCATCGGGCCGAACGATTTCTCGCCGCCCACGGCCAGGATCGGCATCGCGAGCGGACCCTGCGCCAGGAACGCCTTGTTGTCGATAGCGTCCTGATCGAAAGCCTTGAACTGCTCGAAGCCGGAATGCATTGCCCCGGGGCGGGCATAGAGCCTGGCGTAGTGCCGGCGTGAGGCCTCGTCGAAGCTCTTCGGATCGGCTGAAAACTCGTTCCAGAAGCGGTCGAGGTAGATGCGCTCGCGGCCCTTGACCAGCCGTTCCATGTCCGGGCCGCCGAAGCGGAAGTGCCATAGCAGCGGGTTCTTGAGAATCTCGTCCCAGGGGCCGACTCCCGGCAGCGGGGCGTCGAGCAGAGCGAACTTCGTGACCCGCCCGCGCTGCTCCGCCGCGAAAGCGTAACCAACCATGTTGCCGATGTCGTGAGTGACGAGCGCGGCCTTGTCGATCTTCAGCGCATCGAGCACGGCGGCGACGTCCATGCCTTGGGTCTTCTTGTCGTAACCGCCGGCCGGATGGGAGGAAAGACCCATGCCGCGCAGGTCGGGTACGACCACCGTGTGGTCGTGCGCCAGCGCGACGGCGAGCGGCGCCCACATGTCGCCCGTCTCCCCGTAGCCGTGGAGCAGCACGACCGCCGGTCCATGGCCGCCTATCCGCACGAAGAGGCGCGCGCCGTTCGTCGAGATCGTCTGGGTCTTGAAGCTGGGCGGGAACGGCTGGACCCCGGCTTGCGCGGGCACCGCGAGAAGCAGCAAGTTCAAAGCGACCGCAGCGGATCTTCCCATTCCCATCTCCCTTTCTGTATGAGGCGAGGCAGTGTCGCCGGCTGCCACGATTGTAGTACGGCGCCCCGGCTGGGTACCCTACAGTGCAGTTGGGCTCAGCTCTTCTTCGCCTCGAGCTCGGCCCAGCGGGCGTAGAGGCGTTCGACCTCGGCGCGCGCGGCTTCGAGGCTCTGCCAGCGCTCGGCGAGGACGGTCGGGTCGGTGGCGACGGCGGGATCGGCGACGGCCTGCTGGCAGGCGGCCAGGTGCTCTTCGGCGGCGACGATCCGGCCTTCCATTTCGTCCCACTCCCGCTGCTCGCGGTAGGAGAGCCGCCGCCGGACTGCCTTGGCGGGCGGGGCGCCGGCGGCCGCGCTCGGCGCCGCGGCCGCTCCCGCGGCTCCGGCGCCGCCGGCGGGTCCCGCGGTGCCGGCGGCCGAGCGAGCGGCGGCGGCCTCGCGGCCCGCCCGATCCGCCTCCCACTGCGCGTAGTCGGCGTAGGGCGTGGCGTGGCCGGCGCCGTCGAGCGCGAGGACGTGGGTCGAAACCTGGTCGAGGAGGAGGCGGTCGTGGGTGACGAGGACGAGACCGCCCTTGAAGTCGAGGAGGCTCTCCTCCAGGACTTCCAGCGTCGGGATGTCGAGGTCGTTGGTCGGCTCGTCGAGCAGCAGCAGGTCGGCGGGCTGGAGCATCAAGCGGGCGATCAGGGTGCGGGCCTGCTCGCCGCCCGAGAGGCGGCCGACCGGAGTGTCGAGCTGCTCGGGGCGGAACAGGAAGCGCCGCGCCCAGGAGGCGACGTGGAGCGAACGGTCGCCATAAATGACCGCGTCGCCTTCCGGCGCCAGGGCGCGCCGCAGGCTCACCGCAGGATCGAGCGAGGCCCGGTCTTGCTCGAAGGTGACGACGCGCAGGGAGGCCGCGCGCTCGATCTCTCCCGCGTCAGGCTCGAGCGTGCCGGCGAGCAGGGCGAGGAGGGTCGTCTTGCCGCTGCCGTTCGGACCCACCAGGCCGAGGCGCTGGCCGGGGGCGAGGGCGACGCCGACGCCGTCGAGAACCCTGCGGCCGCCGAGCTCCTTGGTCAGGCCGCGCGCGACCAGCAGCTTCCGGCTCTTGCGGCCGGAGGCCGTCAGGTCGATGCCGGCGGTCCGCTCGACGGACCTCGCCTTGACCTCCTCCAGCTCCTGGATGAGGCGGCCGGCCTCGGCAATGCGGGCCTTGGCCTTGGTGGTGCGCGCCTTGGTTCCCTGCCGCAGCCATTCGACCTCGCGCCGCACCTTGTTGGCCAGCGTCGCCTGGTACTCGGCCTGGTTGGCGAGGACCTCGTCGCGCTTGATCAGGAAGTCGCTGTAGCGGCCCTCGGCCTCCAGGAGCCCGCGCGGATAGGCGCGATTGAGCTCGAGCACCCGGGTGGCGAAGCGCTCGAGGAAGCTGCGGTCGTGGCTCACCGCCAGGCAGGCGTACGGCGCGGCGGCGAGCAGGCCCTCGAGCCAGAGGATCCCTTCGAGGTCGAGGTGGTTGGTGGGCTCGTCGAGCAGCAGCACGTCGGGATCGAGCACCAATTCCCGCGCGATCGCCAGGCGCTTGCGCCAGCCGCCGGAGAGGCCGCCGGCAGGCTGCGCCCCGTCCCGGAAGCCGGCACGGCCGAGGGCGATCGCGACCCGGCGCTCGCTCTCGTAGGGGTCTGCCGGCGGCTCCTGCGCGCCGGCCGCACCGGCGGCGACGGCGCCAGCGGGACCGGCGCCGGCACGCCGATGAAGAGCTTCGCCGACCACCGCCTCGACGGTGAGGCCCGCGGGCAGCGCCGGGTCCTGCGCCACGTAGCCGATGCGGACCAGCCGCCGCGTCGTGCGCGTGCCGCTGTCCGGCTCTTCGATCCCCGCCAGGATGCGCAGCAGGGTCGACTTGCCGGAGCCGTTGGGGCCGATCAGGCCCACCCGGTCGCCCTGCCGCAGCCCCAGCGAAAGGTCGGCGAACAGCGGCCTGGCGCCGTAGGATTTGGTCAGCGCTTCGCAGGACAGCAGGAGGGAGGCGGGGGGCACGGCCGGCGAATTATAGGCCGCGTCGAGCCACGCTCCCCTTGATCACGGCCCGGGTGGCGTGCGCTACAGCTCCGCCGGCGGGTAGCTGGCGATCGCGACCTGCTGGATCTGGGTGCTGCCCTCGATGATCTCGGTGACCATGGCGTCGCGCAGGTAGCGCTCGACCGGGTAATCCTGTGACAGGCCGTTGGCGCCGTGCAGCTGCACCGCGTCCTTGGCCGCTCGCGTGGCGGCCCGCGAGGCGAAGTACTTGGCGATCAGGGTCTCGGTGGCCGCGTCGGGGGCGCCGATCGAGCGGCGATAGCCGGCCTGGTAACAGAGCAGACGCGCGGCGCGCGTGTTGACGATCATCTCGGTGAGCTTGCGCTGCACCAGCTGGTGGCGGGCCAGCGGCTGGCCGAACTGGCGGCGCGCCGCGGTGTAGTCGAGGCAGGCGTCGAGACAGGCCTGGGCGATCCCGACCGCCCCCCAGGCGACGCTGTAGCGGCCGTGGTCCAAGGCCGTGGCGGCGATGTGGGTGATGCCGAAGCCGATGCGCCCGATCAGATGATCGGCCGGCACGCGGCAGCCCGCCAGGGTGAGCTCGGCCAGCCGCGAGGCGCGAGTGCCGACGACGTTGGTGATCGGCTCGCGGGTCAGGCCAGGAGTCGCCGCCGGCACCAGGAAGGCGGCGACCTTCCCGGCGCAGTGACCGAAGACCAGGAAGACGTCGGCGATCATGCCGAACGTGATCCAGCGCTTGCGGCCGGTCAGGACGTAGGCGTCGCCGTCGGGTTCCGCCACGGTTTCGACGCTGGCCGCGTCGCTGCCGGCGTTGGGTTCCGACAGCGCCAGCGCGGCCAGCAGCTCGGCCCGCGCCAGGCGCGGCAAGACGTCGGCGCGGAGGGCGGGGCCGCCCCAGCGCCGGACCGCCTCGCTCACCATGTCATGGACCGTCAGCAGCGAACGCAGCGACGAGCAGCCGCGGCCGATCTCCTCGGTGAGCAGGCCATAGCTGATGGGGTCGAGCCCGCCGCCGCCCAGCTCGCGGGCGAGGTGAGCGCCGAGATAGCCGCGGCGCCTGAGCTCCGCGATCACCGCTTCCGGGACGCCGCCTTCCCGGTCCCAGCCCGCCGCGTGCGGCGCCACGTGCTCGGCGACGAAGGCGCGGCAGCGCTGCCGCACCTCGTGCTGGGCGGCG
>DATKFK010000283.1:0-2408 GCA_035544375.1 Thermoanaerobaculia bacterium | reverse complement strand
GCACCTGGACCTCCGCCGCCATGTATTCCTGGCGGCCAATCGGCTCGCCGAGCCCTTCGAGCGTCCATCGCCTGCCGCCCTGATCGTAGAGGCCGACGGTGAGCCGGTATCTGCCGGGGTCGAGCGCCGGCGCCAGGGCGGATTGGTACAGCTTCACGTCGTAGCTGACCGGCGTGCCGGCGACCCAATGCTGAGGGAACGGGTGATCGAAGGTCCGCAGCACCTGGCCCTTGGGGCCGAGCAGATGGAGGAAGACCAGCGGCGCGGACGGGCTGTCCTCGCCGCCCGCGCTCGCGGCCGGCGTCCAGGACAGGCGTACGGTCGCCAGCTGGGGATAGGGCAGGACGACGGATCGCGGCTGCACCTCGAGGCGGCCGGCGTCCGGAGCCTTGTGCTGACATCCCACCGCGCACCACGACAGAGCTGCAACGAGCGCCAGCGTGTAGGTTTTTTTCATGGCGTGACGAGACGTTAGTGACGGCGCGGGCCGCTGTCAAGCCGGACCGGAACGGGGTAGTGGGGCATTGAACCCCACTACCCCGGACGATAGGTCGCCGAGCAGTCCGGGCCCTCCCAGACGGTGACCTCGACCAGCGTTGCCGGCGCCCCCGGGAGGCGCTCCTGCAGGCGGGCGAAGAACCAGGCGGCGATGCGCTCGGTGGTCGGACTGAGCCGATCGAACGGCGGGACGTCGTTGAGGTCGCGGTGGTCGAGCCCCGCCGCGACCTCGCGCAGAGCGGCCTGCACCGCTACGAAATCGGCGGCCATCCCTTCGCCGTCCAGCTCGCCGGCGGCAAGCGCCGCCTCGACCTGCCAGGAGTGGCCGTGGACGGGCTCGGCGGCGCCGCGGTAGGAGGTCAGGTGATGCGCCGCCTCGAAGCGGGCCCGCACCCGCAGCACGTACGAGGGCGGCACGTCAGGTCTCCCAGTCCGGCGATTCAGGCCCGCTCATTTCAGCGCCCCTGAAGCAGCTTCTCCACCCTCGCCACGACCATCTCGAGCGCCACCCGGTTTTCGCCCCCTTCGGGGATGATGACGTCGGCCCACCGCTTGGAAGGCTCCACGAACTCGAGGTGCATCGGGCGGACGGTCTCGAGGTACTGCCGCAGGACGTCGGCGACGCTGCGCCCGCGCTCCGCCATGTCGCGGCCGAGGCGCCGGATCAGCCGCAGGTCGGCGTCGGTGTCGACGTAGATCTTGAAGTCGAGCAGCTCCCGCTGGCTGGGCTCGACGAAGATCAGGATGCCCTCGAGCAGGATCACCGGCAGCGGCATCACCCGGCGGCTGCGGGCGGTGCGGCGGTGGCGGACGAAGTCGTAGATCGGCACCTCCACCGGGTGGCCGGCCTTGAGCGCCGCGAGATGGGACACCAGCAGGTCGTTGTCGATCGCCGCGGGATGGTCGAAGTTGTGCGCCAGGAGATCCGCCTCGCTGCGCCATTCGACGTCGCGGTAGTAGCTGTCCTGCTCGATGAGGGCGATGCGGTCCTCGCCGACGGCATCGAGGATGGAGCGCACGACCGTGGTCTTGCCGGAGCCAGTCCCACCCGCGACGCCGAGGACGAAGGGCTTGGGTCCAGGGAGCGCACGCAACGGGTCGAGCTCGGGCTGAAGCTCGATCACGGCTTCGCCGGCGGCTCCGCGGAGAGGGCGGACGGATGGCGCGCGCATCCCGGAATTGTATCGTTTCCGCCGCCTCCGGTGTGGCTGGCGCCGCTCGACCCGCCCGACCCCGACCGAGGCGGCGGTCCGCTCAGCGCTGGCAACCGGGACAGTAGAAGGTGCTGCGGCCTGCCTGAACCAGGCGGCGGATCGGGCGCGAGCACCTGGTGCAGGGCTCGCCCTGGCGGCCATACGCAGCCAGCGACACCTGGAACTCGCCGCTGCGGCCTTCGCCGTCGGCGAAGTCGTTGAGGGTCGTGCCGCCCGAGGCGATGGCGCGCCGCAGCACCGTGACCGCGGACCGTGCCAGGCGGTCCCAGCTGGCAGGAGCGATGCGGCCCACCGAGCGGGCGGGGTGGACGCGGGCGGCGTAAAGCGTTTCGCTGGCGTAGATGTTGCCCAGGCCGACGACGACCCGAGCGTCCATCAGGAACGCCTTGACCGGCCCGCGGCGCCCGGCGGCGGCGCGGCGCAGCGATTCGCCGGAGAAACCGCGGGCGAGCGGCTCGACGCCGAGATGGGCGAAATGGGCGTCGCCCGCGAGGCTGGCGGTCGGCAGGGCAAGGACCAGGCCGAAGCGCCGCGGATCGCGGAGCCGCAGCCGGCGGCCCGAGCGGAGTTGAAAGGACACGTGCTCGTGAGGCTCAGGAGGCGCGGCCGCCGGCACCAGGGTCAGGCGCCCGCTCATGCCCAGGTGGATGGCGATCGTCGAGCCGCCGCTGAGATCGATCAGGAGATACTTGGAAC
>DATKFK010000282.1:0-2230 GCA_035544375.1 Thermoanaerobaculia bacterium | reverse complement strand
AGCCAGTAGGAGGCGAGGCCGAGGGCGATCATCCCGGCCAGAGCCACCGCCGCCACCGGCCAGGTAACCTGGACGCCGTGGTCGTAGAGCCAGACCACGATCGGCCAGTGCCAGAGGTAGATCGAGTACGAGGCGCGGCCGAGCCCCGCCACGATCGGGTTCTCAGCCCAGAAGGTCCGCCGCGCGTTCGCCGCGATCACCAGCGCCGCGCCACCGACCGGCGCCAGGGTCAGCGCCGAGGGCCACGGCGTGTCAGGCCCGGCGATCGCCACGCCCGCCGCGATCAGCGCCAGCCCCACGATATGCAGCGCCAGCCGGGCCGCCTGCCCCAGCGCCAGCCGCCGCTCCAGCGGCACGCAGAGCCCGCCGAGGATCAGCTCCCAGGCGCGGGTCGGCAGCATGTAGAACCCGAGCGTCGCGTTGTGCGGCAGCGCCGCGAGCATGAGCGCGAACGAGGCGGCGCCGATCAGGGCCAGGATGAGCCAGAGCCGCCGCCGCGCCGGCGCCCACCGCCACAGCGCCAGCAGCACCAGCGGGTGGAGCAGGTAGAACTGCCACTCCACCGCCAGCGACCATGTGTGCAGGAACCAGTTGGCGCGCGCGTCCTCGGCGAAGTAGCCGCCGTGGTTGGCGAACGCGAAGTTCGAGATGAACAGCTGGGCGTAGGGCACGTTGCTGGCCAGCCGCTGGAAGGTCCAGGGGTCCAGCAGCGTCGCGCCGAACAGCCAGAGCCCGGCGCACAGCACGTCCAGCGCAGGAATGATCCGCCGTGCGCGCGCCAGGTAGAAGCCACCGAGGCCAAACCGGCCGCCTTCGAGGGCGCCCACGATGATGCGGGTCATCAGGTAGCCGGAGATGGCGAAGAAGACGTCGACGCCCGCAAAGCCGCCGCCGACATGGCCGCGCCCCAGGTGGAACGCCATGACCAGCGCCACGGCGAGGGCCCGAAGGCCGTTGATGTCGCTGCGGAAAGCCTCCCGCCCGGGCGCCGGCGGCGCGACGTCGGCCGGGCGGACGGCGGCCGTCGTCGCCATGCGCCCTAAGCCTCGAGGTCCTCCGGCAGGATCGCCATCTCGAAGAGGTAGTTGCCGTCTTCGTCGTCGTCCTCGTAGACCACGGCGATGAACTCGCCATTCAGCTCCACCTCGGCGGAGTCCTTCTGGCGGGGACGGGCGATGACCTTGATCGCCGGGCTGCCGAAGAGCTGCTGCAGGTGGGCCTGGATGCGCGCGACGCCGGCCGCGTCGAGCTTGGCGCCCGGCAGCTCGAGCCGCGCCTCGAACTGGTAGGAGCCGTCCTCGTCCTCGTCGGGGGTGAGGAAGCCGACCACCTGCCCCTTTACCTCGACCTGCGCCACGCCGGCGATGCGCGAGCCGATCTTGAAGTGCGGGTTGCCGAAGGTGCGCTTCAGGTGCGCCTGCACGCGGTCGAGGTCTTTCTGATCCAAAGCGTGCGGCTCCCGTCTCACCAAAACGCGCGCGACCCTAGCGGGCTGCGCTTCAGGAGCAAGCGGGTATTGCGCCGCGCGGCTCCCGCCGCACTCGAACCTCAGATGACGTAGTCGTAGGCCGCGTCCGGCAGGCTCTGGTCCATGGTCTTGGAGGGCTCGGCGCAGGTCGGGCAGTTGACCAGGCGCGCCGGCACGCCGACCGCCGTGCAGCCCGGCGGCACCGGCTGCAGCACCACCGCGCCCGCCGCCACCTTGGCGAAGTCGCCGATGGTGATGTTGCCGATCACCTTCGCGCCGGCCGCCAGCAGCACGCCGCGGCCGATCTTCGGATGCCGGTCGATGCGATCGGCGCTGGTGCCGCCCAGCGTCACGCCCTGCAGGATCGAGACGTCGTCGCCGATCCTCGCCGTCTCGCCGATCACGATGCCGGTGCCGTGGTCGAAGAAGGCGCCCTTGCCGACCGAGACCGCCGGATGGATGTCGACCTGGAACAGCTCGGAAGTCCGGCTCTGAAGGTAGAAGGCCATCGCCTCGCGGCCCTGGCCCCACAGCCAGTGCGCCACGCGGTGCGTCTGCAGCGCCTGGAAGCCCTTGAAGAACAGGAACGGCTGCACGTAGCCCCTGCAGGCCGGGTCGCGCTCGAACACGGCGCGCAGGTCCGCTTCCGCCGCCTGCATGATGGCCGGATCCGCCGCGTAGGCCTCTTCGCAGGTCTCGCGCAGGCTCATGGCGCGCAGCTCCTGATCGGAGAGCTTGCGGGCGAGCTGGTAGGAGAGCGCG
>DATKFK010000281.1:0-5083 GCA_035544375.1 Thermoanaerobaculia bacterium | reverse complement strand
CCTGGCGCCAGTCGAGCCAGCGCGCCGGCGGCGTCGGCGGGGGGGCGCCGCCGGCCGCCTGCAGCACCACGTCGTAGCGGAAGCGGGTCAGCTCGTTGCGCGCCCGGCCGCGCTTGAGCTGAGCGGTGGCGGCGGCGATCGCCGGCTGGGCGTGCGCCAGGGCGGTGAAGAAGGCGGGGTCCACGAGCAGCTCGCGCTCGCGCGCCAGCCGCGCCGCGAGCTGCTCGCGAAGCTCGGACAGCGGCGTGGCGCCGTCGGCCTGCGCCAGCAGCACCGAGGCGTGGAAGGCGGCGAGCAGCGGCAGGCTGCGGACGTCGCCGACGAAGATGCGCGCCCCGGGCGCCGCCGCGCGCAGGACGCCGGCGAGCACGCGGCCGAGGTAGGCGAGGTCGGGGAAGTACTGCACGATCGAGTTGAGGACGACGGTGTCGAAGAACCGCTCGGGAAGCCCGGCGAGATCGTCCGCCGTCCGGCGCAGCAGGGTCACCGGCGGCTCCCTGCCGGCGAGCGCGCGGCGGGCGCAGTCGAGCGCCGCGGCGGAGAAATCGCTTCCCCAGCAGGCGGCGCAGCCGGGTGCGAGCCGCGCCAGCAGCAAGCCGGTGCCGCAGCCGATCTCGAGCAGGCGGCGGGGCGCGAGCTCGGCGACTCGCTCGACCGTCGCCCGCAGCCACTCGCGCATCTCCCGCTCGGCGATCGGCTTGCCGGTGTAGCTGCTGATCCAGCCGGCAAGGTTCTCGGGCGCTTCGGAACCGCCGGCGGCGGCCTCCGGGGGCATGCCGCGGGCGATGGGGGGCGAACCGCCGGCGGCGGCCTCGGGAAGTGAGCGTTGCCAGGTGTCGCTCCACAGCGTGCGCCAGCGCTCGAGGTGCGCCGCCTGCTCGGCCGCGGAGGCCGCGAGGGCGCGGCCGGGCTCGACCCAGGCGATGCCGCCGGCGACGCGCGCGTCGCGCACCGCCGGGTGCTCGCGCAGCGCCGTCTCGACGGCGCCGGCGCCGTCCGCGGGCGGCGCCGTGACGGCCGTGGCCGCGGGCGGTGCCGGGGCCGCGGTGGCCTCAGGCACCGACGGCGCCCTCCGCAACCTCCGGGGCAGCCTCCGGGGCCACCGGCGGCGCGGGCGCCGGCGCCGGCCGCGCCTTGACCTCCGCGTCCGGGAGGTCGCGCTCGACGAACCGCACCCGCGGGTTGGCGAAGCCCCAAACCGCGATGAGCAGCGGGAAGATCGCCAGCACCAGGAACATGAGCGCGATGCCACGCCCGGGGCCGGTGCCGATCCAGCGGCCGAGGCCCGCCGCCAGCAGCCCTCCCGGCACCATCAGCGGCTGGAAGACCCGGTCGGTGAGCGGGCCGGCCGAGAAGTCGCCGATCGGCGTGGTGAACTGGGCGATCATGCGGCGCACGGCGAAGACCCGTCCCTGGAGATCGGGCGGCACCTTCGACTGCCAGATCGCCTGGCTGCTGCCGTTGATGATCGGGATGGTGAAGAAGAACATGGCCACGCCGAGCGAGACCAGCGGGATCGAGGGGCGGGCGGCGATGATCACGAAGCAGAGGGTCATCGCCGCGGCGGAGCCCAGGATGCCGTTGATGCGCGGCCGCGGGCCGCCGCTCGCGGTCATGTACAGGCCGCCGAGCAGCATGCCGACGCCGGTCATCGACATCACCAGCCCGGTCCCGGCCGGCGAGGCGAAGCCGCGCGCCATCGGCAGGACGGCGACGCTGCACATGCTGGTCACGAGATT
Organism: Thermoanaerobaculia bacterium; assembly: GCA_035544375.1. Taxonomy (GTDB): domain Bacteria; phylum Acidobacteriota; class Thermoanaerobaculia; order Multivoradales; family UBA5704; genus JASLEW01. The sequence goes on along the minus strand of DATKFK010000281.1, from coordinate 3,344 downwards.
GACCGCGGCGAAGAAGGTCAGCAGCGCCAGCAATCCCTGCCGCTGGCGGATGAACTGCCAGCCGACCCCCGCCTCGCGCCACAGCGATTTCCTGGGCTTGCCCTCGGCGCTGGCCTGCGGGTTGGGGATGGTCACCAGCAGCAGCGAGCCGATGGCGAAGAGGAAGCTCGCGACGTCGATCAGCAGCAGGTTCCAGATGCTGATCAGCGCCAGCAGCAGCCCGGCGAGCGGCGGCGCGGCGATGGTGGTGATGGCGTTGGCGGTGTCGAGCATGCCGGCGGCGCGGCCGAGCTTGGCCTTCTCCACCAGCATGGTGATGGCGGCCGCCAGCGCCGGCCACTGGAAGGTGTTGAAGATCGAGTTGCAGGCGACGACGAGGTAGATGTGCCAGACCTCCAAGCGGCCCGCCCACAGCAGGGCGAACAGCGCCAGCGAGCAGAGCGCCGAGCCGACGTTGGTCAGGATCAGCATGGTGCGCCGGTCGGTGCGATCGACGAGCGCGCCGGCCAGCGGCGCGATGAGCACTCCCGGTAGGCCGGCGCACACCACGGTCAAGGTGAACCGGGTCACCGAGTGCGTGTGATCGAGCACCCAGATGCCCATGGCGAAGCTGGTGAGCCCCGAGCCGAGCAGCGAGACGAGCTGCCCGACCCACATGGTGGTGAAAGACTTCATGCCGTTGCCGTTGCCGACTGCTGACATTCGCTGGTCTCCTCGGGGTTGGACGCGCCGGCACGCGCCGACGGATGGTTGGCTGCGAACCAGCGCAGCGCCGCGAGCGACCGCTCGGCCAGCGCGGTGATGGTCTCGACGCGGTGGACGTTCTTGCTGCGCTCCCACCGGATCAGCATCTGGTCGTTCTGGATGTAGACGCCGACCGCCAGCGGCCGCAGCCGCCGGCTCCGCCGGTCCAGGCCATAGCCGCCGAAGCCGGTGACCTTGGCGAGGGCGGCGAGCTCCTGGGCGTGGTCGTCGCCGAAGAAGTTGAAGAAGAGCCCGGGCTGCGGCATGGCGCGCGCCCGCGCCAGGAAGTCCTGGTCGCGGCTGAGGTAGCGCAGGATGCCGTAGCCGATGCCGCCGTTGGGGATGGCGCGGAGCTGGGCGTTGACGGCGCGCACGGCGGCGCCCCGGTCGTCGCCGGGGGGCAGCTCGAGGAAGGCGGGATAGATGGTGTTGAGCCAGCCCGCGGTGCGCGTCAGGTCGACGTCGTCGTAGAGCGCCTCGCGGCCGTGCCCGAGCAGGTCGATGAGCAGCTTGCGCGAGCCGGTCCAGGGGACGAAGGCGAGCAGCACCGAGGTGAGCAGGAAGGCGTCGATCTGGACGCCCCAGGCGCGCTGCGCTTCGTGCAGCAGCGCCCGCGTCTCGGCGACGGTCAGCTCGACGCGCACGCTGTGCGAGGAGTCCATGGTGTTGGCGCCGCCGGGGAAGTCGAGCGGCAGCGCCGGCGCCGCCAGCCGCGCTTCCGAGAACCAGTACTCGCGCTCGGTTTTCATGTCCAGCGAGTGGGCACGCTCGGCCAGGCGATCGGCCCACTGGCGCGCCGCCGTGGTCTTGGGCTGCAGCCGGATCGGCTGGCCGGCGGCCGCCTGCCGGTAGGCCAGGTCGAGGTCGTCGAGCAGCACCTGCCACGAGGCGACGTCGGCGGCGAAGAAGTGCCCGAGCAGGACGAGCGACAGCTCGCCGCCGCGGCGGATGGCGAAGGCCTTGAACAGTGGCCCGCGCGCCAGGTCGAAGGTGGTGATCATGGCGGTCAGCAGGACGTCCCGCGCGCGCTCCCAGGCGGCCTCCGGGACCGCCGAGAAGTCGCCGCCGGCCCACGGCAGCCGCGACCGCGGTCCCGGCGGCGCGTCGGTCGTCAGGCGGCGGCCGCTCTCGTCCTCGACCAGGCGCAGGCGCAGGTTGTCGTGGTGCCCGAGCAGGGCGCGGAAGGCGGCGCGCAGCGCCGCCAGGTCGAGCGGCGCGCCGCCGCCGCTCTTGGCGGTCAGGATCGCGCCCAGGCAGTGATAGTGCGGCCGCGTGTGCCGCAGCTCGAGGAAGTGGAGCTGGGCCGGGGTGAAGGGGATGGCGCCGGTGATCGCGCCTTGCTCGGCGAGGACGTGGGCGGTGCCCGCCACCCTGGCCAGCGCGGCGACGGTGCGGTGCTGGAAGAGCTGCCGGGTGGTGATCCCGAGCCCGGCCTTGTTGGCTTTCGAGACCACCCGGATGACCAGCAGCGAGTCGCCGCCGAGGGCGAAGAAATCGTCCTCGGCGCCGACCCGGTCGAGCCCCAGCGCCTCGGCCCAGAGCGCGGCCAGGGCCTCCTCGACCCGCCCGCCGGGCGCCACGTAGGGCCGGTCGGCGGCGGCGCGGTCGAGAGCGGGGGCGGGCAGCGCACGCCGGTCGATCTTGCCGTTCGGGGTCAGCGGCATCGCGGCGAGCGTCACGAAGAGGGCCGGCACCATGTACTCGGGCAGCCGCTCGCGCAGCAGCCGGCGGAGCTCCTCGGGCCCCGGCCCGGGAACCGTCGGGTCGGCGCCCTGCTCGGATGGGCGGCGATCGTCCCTGGGGGTCACGTAGGCGACCAGGCGCCTGGCGCCCGGCGTGTCCTCGCGCGCCAGCACGACGGCGTGGGCGATCCCGGGGTGCTGCGCCAGCACCGCCTCGATCTCCCCCAGCTCGATGCGGAAGCCGCGCACCTTGACCTGGTGGTCGATGCGTCCGAGGAACTCGACGGTGCCGTCCGGCAGATGGCGCGCGAGGTCGCCGGTCTTGTAGAGGCGCCCCCCGGGCGTCGCGGCGAAGGGGTCCGGGACGAAGCGCTCGGCGGTCAAGTCGGCCCGGCCGCGGTAGCCGCGGGCGAGCCCGAGGCCGCCGATGTGGAGCTCGCCGGGGACGCCGGCCGGCACCTGCCGCAGGTGCCGCGACAGCAGGTAGACCTGGGTGTTGGCGAGCGGCCGGCCGAGGCTGATCCTGCCGCCGCGCTCGACGCGGTGGAGCATCGACCAGATCGTCGCCTCGGTCGGACCGTAGACGTTCCACAGCTCGCGTGCGCCGGCGAGCAGCCGGCCGGCCAGGTCGGGCGGCAGCGCCTCGCCGCCGCACAGGATCACGAGCCCGGGATCGCCCTGCCAGCCGGCCTCGAGGAGCAGGCGCCAGGTGGCCGGCGTCGCCTGCATGACGGTGGGGTGGGTCAACCGCAGGCGCTCGGCCAGCAGCTCGCCGGCCTGCGCCACCTCGCGCGCCGGCAGCACGACGCGGGCGCCGGCGAGCAGCGGCAGGTACAGCTCGAGGCCCGCGATGTCGAACGACAGCGTGGTGACGGCGAGCAGCACGTCGCTCGCCGCGATGCCCGGGGTGCGGGCCAT